>CAIRGS010000031.1 GCA_903878125.1 uncultured Nitrosomonadales bacterium
AACAATATGTGCGGATAAAGGAATTCCTGTTGTACAGGCCTATCCAGAATCGCCTTCAACAAAGGCATTTATGGCCGTTGCCGAAAGATGTGCCAAATTCCTGGGCGCTAGCACAGAACAGGATGGGGTCGGTGCTTCTGCATAAAGTTGTTGTAGGCATTGAAGCACGCGAAGAATAACAGAACAGGTTAACAATATAACTGTGTAGGAAAATAAATATGAGTGAATCAAACGACTTTAAAGAGGGGCTGAATTTCTTCTTGAATAAAGACTATGCCAATGCTGAAAATTTTTTTAGAAAGGCAGCACAGCAGGGTGACCCAGAGGCTCAGTTCTGTCTTGGCGATATGTACAATAATGGCTATGGCGTTGCAAAGGACGAACGGAAAGCTCTGGCTTTATTTCGTAAATCTGCAGAACAACGATTTGCGCCATCGCAAATTAATCTAGGCATTATGTATTCTCAAGGGACTGGTGTTGAGCAAGACCTCATCGAAGCATTTATGTGGCTAAGTATTGCAGGCCGAGCTGTCGATGAGGAGGGAGGGGATCTTGCAGTCGATGAGGATGGAAGGGATCTTCTTGGGGTCGTGGAAGAACAAATGACGGCCGGTCAAATTACGGAAGCATTGCGACGATCAAGTGCCTGGATGAAATCGAATCAATTAATTTAAATTGGATATTCCCTTCACGCACGTATTGATGACTTGCAATAAATAATGGAGCTGCAAGGCGCTGGCAAGTTGGATCAAGCGGCAATAGAGGAATATGCACGTGTTTGATCGACCGCAGCTGAAACGAAACGTGAATTCATTAAGGCAATAATCGATGATGTTGTGCCACGTGGCTCTGGATGGTACCGAGTAGCCACCACTTGAACTGAGAGATAGCCTTGTGAACGTGCGGCACTATGCTATTAACCATTGCAGCTTAACCTGAGGATGCATCTCCTAGGCGTTGAGGAGGCGTAATGGCAATTCCGCTTCGCACGCACGCCGATTGGATTGATAGCAGTGTCCATTGAGATATGCTTGCGAGTACTTGTGTGCTGCAAGATCAGATGCAAGAAACGAAGATAGCTACAACACAAGTCACGTTCGGTTTATTCAGAACCAAAGAACTTGAACTATTCTGGCTGCCCATTGAGGAGCATACCGCAATCGTCCGCCGTGTCGAAGCGCTGTTTCAATTTGCCAACCACCTCGAAGCCCTCCACCAAGCCGCCTACGTCCATTTATAAAAAGTAACTATGGCCGCGCTCTCCAAAGTTTTTCGCGGAGAGCCGGTGCCGCAAGACCCTAACGACGAACCGGTCAGCAAGTTGCTGGAACGCATTCATTAAATTATTGCTATGTATGTCAACATGGTTTGTAAAATTTTTCTGATGAAAATTAAAAAATATGGGTAATATCTAACAAAATATTTATGGATATGGAGACTACCCAAAAGGGCGGGCGATCATGAGCAAAGCTTTTATCAAGGAAACGGACGAAAGTTCTGACGATGAAGAAAGTCAGTCAGTATCACCGCTTCCGGCAGGAGTTAAAAACTACATCACCCCCGTTGGTTACCAGCGTCTCAAAGACGAGCTTGATCAGCTATGGAAAGAAGAACGCCCGGTGTTGGTGCAAACCATTACTTGGGCCGCGTCGAATGGCGACCGATCGGAAAATGGAGATTACATTTACGGCAAGAAGCGCCTGCGTGAAATCGACCGGCGCATCCGCTTTCTTTCCAAGCGTCTGGAAAACGCCGCTGTGGTGGATCCGGTGCAGCGAGAGTCGTGTGATCAAGTATTCTTTGGGGCGACAGTTACAGTTTGCAGACAGGACGGCGCAGAGCATATCTACAGCATAGTCGGCGTGGATGAAGCTGATGCCGGGCGCGGATTGATTAGCTGGGTATCACCGCTAGCTCGAGCGTTGCTAAAGGCGCGCGCCGATGATGTGGTGATGTTGCATATCCCCGACGGAGTAGAAGAGCTGGTGGTGGTGGAGGTTGTTTATCGGGCGATACGTTTTGACGATTGAGTTGCCGATAAAAACGTAAGCTTTAAGGGCATCTCTAAAAATCTATTTTGCGGGCAGCTGCTTTGCGGCTTGCCTGCTTACCCCGTTTCGTCACAATACGGCGTTACTCGAAAAAAATTATCACTCACATATAAACTATATGCCGCGCTCAAATTTCTTACTCGTGCCTTGTCTTGTTTAGAAAATTGAATTTTTAGAGGCCGCCCTTAACCGTATCACTTGGAACCTTAACAGCAGTGTTCCTCGTTCCAACCACCCACCCGCATTAGCCAAGGGCAGGGAATAAGCCGCGCATTCCACCAGCAATGAATTCCACGGAAATGGCCGCGAGTACCAGGCCCATAAGTCGAGTAAATACGTCAATACCTATCTTGCTCAAATGTCGCGCCACCCACGGCGCAATCAGGAATGTTAGCCAGACCGTTACGCTGAGTAAAATAATTTCCAGGCTCATGATTAAATAATGCTCAATGCCATGTGCCTTGTGTGCCTCCATAATCACCGCGCTGATGGAGCCGGGCCCGGCCAGCAATGGAATGGATAATGGCACGATGGCAAGTGCCGAGCTTGTTTCGCCCGCAGCACCGTTATTGTCGGTTGCGACAGATGTGTAGAGGTTGCCATTCAACATTTTGAAGGCCATTAACATCAGCAGAATGCCTCCCGCCACGCGAAATGAATTGATGCTGATACCAAAAAAAGCCAGCAGTGGTTGGCCTATCATTAACGCAACCAACAAAATGATGCCTACCGCCAGCGATGCGATGCGGCCAACCTGGGCACGCTTTTGCGCCGTCATGCCGGAGGTGAAAAGAATGATGACAGGGATGATCCCGATCGGATCAAGAATAGCGAACAGACTGATAAATATCTTGGTGTATTCGGTGAAATCCAGCATGGCGCTCACTCAAGAAAATGCAGCAAAATTGGTCGAATAAATTCCCGGTTATTCTCTTTCGAATTCAGGCAGCAACGACGTTGTTCGGGGCAACCGTTTTTACCCGTTCCAGAACCGCTGCGAAGAAAGCATCAGTGCTGTGCATTTGAGGTAACAGTTGCAGGCACTCTTCCGCTTCCAGCGGGATTTTTTGCTGCGCGAGAATGTCTCCTGCAGGACGTAATGTGAATTCAGGATGGTCGGCAAGAAATGCATCAACGATGGTGCGGTTTTCCTGGGGCAGAAAACTACAGGTGGTATACACCAGGCGGCCGCCGGGTTTGAGTAACTTGCTGGCTGAGGCCAGGATAGCGGCTTGCAACTGGGTGAATTCGGTCACGCTTTGAGACGATTGGCGGAATTTGATGTCCGGATTGCGGCGGAGTGTGCCCAATCCGCTACACGGCGCGTCCACAAGAACGCGGTCGATCTTGCCAGCCAGACGCTTTATTTTGCTGTCATTTTCATGTGCTATGAGTTGCGGATGCAGGTTGCTAAGCCCCGAACGCTTCAGACGTGGTTTGAGGTTGGCCAGTCGTTTTTCGGATACATCCAGGGCATACAGCCTGCCCTGAGACTGCATCATGGCGCCCAGCATGAGCGCTTTACCTCCTGCGCCGGCGCAAAAATCCACAACCATGTCATTGCGCTTGGGGGCGAGAAGATACCCAAGCAGCTGGCTACCTTCGTCTTGTACTTCTATTTTCCCGCCGAGGAACAGCGGGTGCTTGGTGAGTGAGGGCTTGTCTTTGAGGCGGATGCCGATGGGAGAGTAGGGCGTAGCTTGCGCGTCCATTCCCCCTGCCTGCAAGGTTTGCAGCACCTCGTCGCGCGTGGCGAGCAGGGTGTTAACGCGCAAATCCAGTGCGGCAGGTTGCTGCATGGAGCGACCCAGCATGAGGATGGCTTCATCCGTCATGGTGATTTGCAGCTGTTCGACCAACCATTCTGGTAGTTCGGCCTGCACCGACAAAGATAATTCGGCAAGATTGATGGCTTTCACTTGCCCCAGCCAATCGGCCTCATCGCGCTTCAGAAGCGGGGTGAGTTCACGCAGGTTATAGCCGCTGAACTTGATCCAATAAGCCAGCGCCATGCGGCGCGGGGTGGCCTGATTGGCGCAGGCATGTTCCAGAAACAGGCGGTGACGCAATACACCGAACACGGTTTCTGCCACCAGCGCACGTTCGTTGGAGCCAATGCGCTCGCGTTGAAAAAATTGACGCAGCAAAGCGTCGGCAGGATGTTCCAGTGGCAGGATGCTGCGCAGGGCTTGGATAACGAGGTCTAGGCGATATTCGGTCAGTAGCATGGTTCTAAATTAGGGTAAATGCATTCGATGCGGTGATGGAAGAGCGATCACAGGAATGGAGGCGAAGTTTACAGGACAGGGCTCCATGACTTTTGAATTTCTTATTCATCTGCGACGCGGATATCAGAAATGACAACTTCCAGGACCATTTCACCGGAACGTTTGATCTGGCGAAACTTGATTGGCAGCAGGCGATATTCAAGCCCGAGCCATACGTCCATACCCTCCCCATCTGGGCTATGCAGTCTGCGTAAAGGCAATGCGCGCAACTTGCCCATGGGGGTGATGATTTCCTCTTCTGCACCGACCTCAAGCTCATATTTGTCAAGTTTTTTGCCCGTGCTGATTGCAATAGATATAACTTTATTGTGCAAGGGAAGTCGTGAGAGCTGGTAAAAAAAGCTCAGAATATCTTGGGCATCGGGGGGCAGCTCAGTTTCACCACCGTGAGAAAAATGCAATTTATTTTCTGTCCAGTTGAAGGCAGCATTCAGTTTTTGTTTGCCACCGGATATATTTTGCTCTTCTTCATAGCCTTCTGGCTGCAACCCTAAGTTGCCAGCCTTGCCGTGGCTGGTTTGAGTGAGTTGGTAGTTTTTGAATAGCCGGGCTAGCCCGGTTGTTTGCGTTTCCGCTTTCAGGATATATTTATTGCCACTAATTTCAAGCCGGTGGGTGATTTCGCCAATCTGGAAATTGTCCTGACCCAGGTAAACGGCAAACTTTAGCTGTGCGTGTTTTGGCAATGGGTGAGGTGCGACTGGTTCTTCTGCTTTGGCTACGACAGATGCCGCTTCGATAGCAGGTGTTGGTGCTGGTTTTGGAGCGCTTGTTACGACAGATGTCACTTCAATAGCAGTTGTTGGTGCTGGTATGGGGATGGCTACTACGGCAGATGCGGCTTCAATAGCAGGTATCGGTGTCGGCTCGGGGATGGCTGCTACAGCAGATGCCGCTTTTGT
>CAIRGS010000032.1 GCA_903878125.1 uncultured Nitrosomonadales bacterium
GAACTTGAGGCCTTTGCCGAAGCCCGCAAGTTCGCTATTCAGCGTGAGGCAGGGCACATGGTTTTTACTATGCTGGGCGATAAGGGGCACGTTCTTTCCGAGGATGAAGTGCTTGCCTTGCCGAAAGAACACCGGACCGAGATAGAGCAGGCCGAGCAGGAACTGCGCGCGAAGATTACCAGCTACTTCGAGAAAACCCGGCCACTGGAACGCGTTATGAACGATGCCTTGGCGGCGTTGCGGCGCCAAGTGGTGAAGCCGCTGTTGAATCATGTATTTCAGGGAATCAGGGACGGATTGAAAAAAGAGATCCAAGATGACGTCAAGCTTGGCGCATATCTGGAGCAAGTCATGCAGGACGTACTCGAACATCTGGAGCAGTTCAAGGTTTCCGATACCGATGAGGAAAGTCGGCAAGAGGCATTAAGCAAAGTATTGTCCCATTACCGGGTTAACCTGGTAGTGGACAATGATGGGCTGAGCGGTGCGCCAGTAATCGTCGAAGATAACCCGTTATTCCGCTCACTGTTCGGCAACATTGAATATCAGAACGAAAATGATGCGTTGGTAACTGATTTCACCCGCATCCGCGCTGGCAGCCTGCACAAAGCGCACGGGGGCTTCCTCATGCTGCATCTACGCGATCTGCTGACCGATGATATGGTGTGGGAGAAGCTGCGGCGCTTGTTGCGTAGCGGCAAGCTGCAAATCGAAGAGCCGGGTACCGCTCTCTCGCCGATTGCGGCCGTTTCGCTCGAACCCGAAGCGGTAAATGTTGAAGTCAAGATAATTTTGATCGGTTCGCGCGAACAGTATTATGAGTTGCAGGAGGGCGATCCGGAGTTCGCGCGCCGCTTTCGGGTCAAGGTAGATTTTGCCGAAAGCTTTTTATCCAGCGCTGAAACCCGCCGCGCTTCGTCAATTTTTATCGCCCACGCCTGCCAGGAGCTGGGACTGCCCCATTTTTCCGCCGCCGCCGTAGCTTGTCTGCTGGAGGATTCCCACCGCGAAACAGACGATCAATCTCGCCAAAGCGCGATCTTCGCCCGCACAGAGGCGCTGGTAATGGAAAGTGCCGCGCTCTGCTGCGCTCGCGCCGGTCTTCTGGTCGAGGTAGCGGATGTAGCGGCTGCACTTCGTGCGCGTATCTTGCGTCACGATTATCCCGCTCAGCGCTTGCAAGAATCCATTGCAGAAGGTGACGTGCTGATCACTGTTCACGGTGAGAAAGTGGGCCAACTCAACGGTCTTTCCCAGATAGATCTGGGCGATTACCGTTTTGGCTTTCCATTACGAATCACGGCGCGCACTTTTGCCGGTGAAGATGGCTTGCTCAATATTGGACGCGAGGTGGAAATGTCCGGGCCGATCCACGATAAGGGCGTATTCATTTTGCAGAACTACATGTCCGCCTTATTTGCTCATATTGCACCGCTCGCGCTTAATGCATCAATTGTGTTTGAACAGGATTATTACGGTGTAGAGGGTGACTCTGCTTCATGCGCCGAACTTTATGTTTTACTTTCATCCTTGTCGGGCTTGCCTCTTAAGCAAGGCATTGCTGTTACCGGCGCGGTCAATCAGCATGGAGAGGTGTTACCGGTAGGTGGCATTAACGAAAAAATAGAAGGTTATTTTCGTGTCTGCGAAACGGCCGGACTGGACGGCAGTCAAGGTGTGCTGATTCCGCACCGTAACCGCCGACACCTGATGCTGGAACACAAGATCATTGACGCCGTTGCCAAAGGTTTATTTCATATCTACACTGCAGAGCATACGAACGAAGGCATTGAGCTGCTCACAGGTTTCTCGGTCGGCATCGCGAACGGGACGGGTAATTATCCTTATGACAGCGTGCTTGGCCATGCCCAGAAAACCTTACTGGCCTATCGCCGCGCCTGCCAAGCTCTGGATCATCCGAAGGAAGGACGCAAGCATTTGCGCTGAATAATGGGAGCAGGCTTCAATTTCCGGCATTAAGCGGTTGCTCCGCATCCATGAAAGGCTAGTTGCACCAGCCACCCCAAAAAAAGCACATCCCATGTATAGTCGTAAATGTGTGAAAATAGCGACTGCAAATCGGGCATTTAAATAAATCCTATTAATAAAGGCGATAAATTGGTACAACCTAATTTTCAATTCGAAAAGCGTCAAAAAGAATTAGCCAAGAAAAAAAAGAAAGAAGAA
>CAIRGS010000033.1 GCA_903878125.1 uncultured Nitrosomonadales bacterium
GCCCCAATGACTTCGGCATCTGCATCGGCGCCGGGCAACGCGCAAGCCCCCACAGGACAGACCGTGATGAACCGTGAATCAGCCTACCGCCAGCTAGAGCAGATCGCCGAATTCCTGCAGCGCACCGAGCCGCACAGCCCGATACCTTAGCTGGTTCGCCGCGCGATCACCTGGGGCCGCTTGCCGCTGCCGCAACTGATGCAGGAAATGCTCAAGCAAGAGGGCGATGTGCAGCGGCTGTTTGGGTTGTTGGGGGTGCCGATGGATTCGGAATGAATGCCATTATTTCGAAAAGACTCGGTTCGCAAACCACTGATTCGACAGTTTTCGTCGAGCGCGAGAATTGTTGCGTTGGCAACGCATTGCTTGGCCATGGCCGCAAGCCTAGTCGCTGCGGCGAGGCCCTTTGCTGAGTCGACAGTTTGGGCGAATGCTTGGCCTGAGAGGCAAGTCATGACTTGCTGTTCGCGGTATAAATTTCGAGCCTATAGGAGATTTTAATGCTGCTTCCAAAGAATATATTCATACCTGTAGATCAGTATCAGGAAAATACCAGTCAATGGTTGAAATCCCGCAGCGAAGAGACTCTGCATGTCGATAACTGCTATGCGCGCCTCTTGCTGGTACCAACGGAAGCCAATGCTAGAGCCCTCTTTGATGCCCTGGATGGCTATGTTGGTGGCAAAGGCGGGGATTGGAATAAGGTATCAAGAAACAAATCGAGCGACGGCCTTCTTGGGAGGATGTACAACTGGTTGAAGTTGGAGCTCAAGATCATCAATGCGATAGACTTTGCCATTTTCGATCGCGAAGTGCCGTCAGCTAGGTTTGGGACTTTATATTTTTTTGGAAATATAAGAATTTCAATGAACAAGATGAGCCTCGGGCTCGAAGGACTCGCTGTCGCCGGCGGCCTGATGAATAGTTCTGATGCATTCAAGGCGATCAAAGTTGGCGATGTGGACCTTGGGAGCCATCTCGGGGGTGTCCATCATGTCAACGCTGGGAATGTGACTGCACTGAGTGCCGGCACCTTGAACGTGGCAGCAGGTGCCGTCAGGTCGCAGGGTTCACGGGAAGTGAAGATTTTCCGCTCAACGCTTCCGAGCAGTCTTGAGGAATTGGAAGTGGCAGCCGTGAATGCGGATGCTCAGATCGCGACGGTCCGAGCGGCAAGCGCAGAAAGCGCGACCTTGGTGGTTAGGCTTCAGGCTGCAATTGAATCCGCCACCAATTCCGTCATTGATTTCATTATGGCAAAAACTTTGAACAAGAGCCGACTAATTTATAGGATTGGCGGTATTGTTGCACGCGTTGCCCTGTGCCATGTTCTGGCCTCTTGCGTGCCGTTTCTGTCAAGTGCGTTCAAGGCCTTGACTGGCCTGACAAATGCTATCCGTGCCACCGAGCACGTGGTGAAAAACGCGTACTTGCGTTACCAAGTCAGTTTGTTGAACGGCACGCCGTCTCAGATCGCCAACGGCATCATGGAAGCCATGGCGCTGGGGATTGGGAAAGGCGTGTATCAGGTGATCGCAGGTGGTTTAAGCATCGCTGGCGAGGTGTCGACCTTGGGTGCAGGTGCAGTCGCCAGCGCGCTCATTGCGGCTGTGGAGTTCATCATCAAAACCTTGTGGCGCTATGATGAACTTGAGCAGATCAATATCTGGTTGCAGCAGGCTGAGCGCGAATGGGATCGCGAACTCAAGATTTCATCGACCGAATTGATTGGCCTGGCCAGTCTGCCAGAGTTTGCTGATCCGAGTGTTCCGAGGTATAGACTGAATCCTGATCGAAAATGTGGTTCGATCATCTATGACGATGTGCGATTCAAGAAATTCTTCGATGCAGGTTGCAGCGCTAGTCCGCTGATACCGATGCTTGCGCTCAACAGTGGCATCTGCGTCAACTTCATGACTTGGTGCAGGTTGACCAAGGACGACACAGTCAGTTCAGTAACCATTTCTCAAAATGAATTCGATCGAGGTATCGAGCTCAAAGATAATCTTCGGCATTATTCTAATCGTTACTTTGATCGATGTGGTTTTGTTTTTGAAGGAAAATCCGAAGATTCGACCACTGCTGTCAAATATGCTGTGACCGCACATTTGCCACCCAGTACTTGGCAGGAGAATCTGACGGCGCTGCTAGGTGCTGATTATTAATATTTTGATGAATTCGTCAAATTATTATTGAAGACTATCATGAGATTTGAATAAATTGGAAAAATTCTCGCTCAGACTTCTTTGAGTGATATAAAGAAGCATTTGGTTTCTCATATCTCTCACGCGCTGACCAAAATTTCTGATGATAAGGCGAAGGCGCTAGAAAAAATTTTGAGCGACAATAAGCTACCCTTCTACAAACGACCGGATGAGTACACTCAACACCTTCTGCCGGAGAGAGGGCTTGCAATTTTGCTCTCCAAAACTATATGTTCTGCTGTATCTTTGAGAGGCAATTCGGGGGTTGTTTTAAATCCGGAGGCGTGGGATTTAAATGAGGTTTCTGATTATGTTCGCCAAGCAATGCGAAATTTTCCAAATATTGAAAACGAGCCTGTAGGCTCTGAGGTTTACTTGGGCGGTAGTTTCTGGGTGTATGCAACTGGCGATGAGCGAGCAAAGGCGCTTGCGGCATGGCACGAGGCCAAGGAGTTATGCACTCAAGGATATATTGCGGTTGATAGCCTATACTTTTCTGGGCATCGAGAGTATCAGGTGAATTCCGATTTGTTTCGGATTTGGTTTGGCGATTTTGATTCAAATCCAAAGTTGTTGGAGAGTGCTAGGTCAGTGCTTTCTAGGGCGCTAGGTGGGTTCCAGCAACAACTAATGATGCTCAGTTATTCGGGGCTAAATGTCTATGGTCCAAGAATGAGTGAAAGGAGGGAGAACGCTGGCGCGTTCAGCGACGTTAGGATAATCCCGGATGAATGGGGTCAGTCGGCAAGGAGCCCTAAGACTTGCATTCTGGGGCAATATTTTTTTGATCCTAGTTATACTTCAGAATCTTTGCGTAATTTGATAGTCGGTATGGATGATGATGACATGCAGGTATCACGCGGAGGTTGCGTATTGCATGAGGCGACGCACATGTTTTCAAATACCGTCGACGCCCCTTTGAGTGAAGACGTATTGAAGGCGGTAGGTAGTGAGGAGCGGAGTGCGCAAGGCTATGGCGCTAAGGCATGCCTGACTTTGGCGAAGTACGATTCTGCTGCAGCCGTGAATAATGCTGATTCATACCGCATTTTTTGTGAGGCCACGGTATACAAGTCAAAGGTTAGGCCGGGTGGCTTTCCTTGATTTTTGATTCTATATGAAATTTCAAACTGGCGATATTGCCATCAGCTTGGTTGAATGGCCGGGCCATGTCATGATGTGTTACAGCGGTGGCGATGAATACAGTGACAAGACGATCATCATTCACGCAAACAATGCGAATAACTTTCACAAGGTTACGCAGATGTTTGAGCGAGATGGCTCGATCGGGTACATGTTCGACAGCGACCGGCATTGGATTTTTAGGCCGCCCTGGGGACACTTGGCACCCGAGTTGGCGGCGCAAAGGATGCGGGAGTTGCAGGCTGTAGCCGATGCGATCGCTCATTCGGCGACCTATGGTGGCTACCGGGCATTCCGACTCTTTGCTGGTGACAGCAGCTTTGGTGCTGGCGCGCGCGAACGGCTAGAAAAGTACAGGGGCCGACGAGCACTTGTGCTGGCGGGTGGCGCGCCTGGTAAGTTTGTCACCAAGGTCAGTTGCGCTGAGGCCGTGATACTGGCTTACCAGATCATTTTTAGCGAGCAAGATAAGCCATTCTTCATCAACAAGGACGCAGCCCACACGATGCCGGGCACCCTGAAGGATTGGCTGGAAGCCAACTGGGAAACGGTGTCCAGAGGGA
>CAIRGS010000034.1 GCA_903878125.1 uncultured Nitrosomonadales bacterium
AACCCAGTTGCAGTCATGGTAACTTTCCAGCAGTTCGTTCGCGACGCTTTACGCGCGCTTATGGGGCAGCAACCCAAACTAATCATTGAGTTCCAGGCTGTCTGCATGAGCCCTATCCGAAAAGTTCCCGGAAGAACCGAATTTCAACGCGGCATTCTCAGTAAAGATAAAACCGGCGGATGGATGGTGCACTCAACGGGAGCTCAATGCTCCGGTATTCTCAGCTCAATGAGCAAAGCAAATTGTTTCATTGTGTTACCTGCATCGCAGGGAAGCATTGAAGCAGGTACCACTGTCCAAGTACAACCATTTTAATATGGCTGAAATACTTTCCCGACTAGAAATATTTGAAGCTCTTTAGCCTACAGAAGATAAATATGCAAAACGAACCTGATGAATCCATCATAACAGCGACGATGGAAAACGATTTAGAGGGAATGAAGGATGCAATTAAACCTGGTGCAGATATAAACATTCAAGATTTTTTTGGGAAAACAGCGTTGCACTATGTCGAAAGTATAGAGGCGGCACAGCTGCTAATCGACAACGGAGCTGATCCAAACATTGCTGATTACAATAATCGTCCCCCGATATTCGACGTTAATGAGCCTGAACTTGCAATATTTTTAACCGATCACGGTGCCGATGCTAAATTTCAAGATAAAGATGGCTTAACCGCCTTGTATATATGGGTGGACTTTCCTGAAGTGGCTCGATGTTTACTGGCTGCGGGTGCCAACCCTAATGTCCAACTTGAAACGGGAAGCATGATTATTAAAAAAGGAAACACTGCTTTGCATAAAGTTGGAAATCTGGAATCCGCCCAGCTTCTAATTGAACATGGCGCGAATATCACGATTAAAAATATAGAAAGGGCAACCCCGGATCAAACTACAAAGGGTGAAACACAACGCTATCTTAAATCCGTGCGTGAACAAAATAGCTTGTTACCTGTCGATGCCCAGCAAAAATTCAGTGAATCTACACCGGGTAATACCGACAACCGACTAACCGGGGATGAAACCGTTTATCACACTAAGCCTTAGTACTATTGCTTTGCTAAATTGACAGTCATAACAATGGATAATGTGCGGGTGAATTCAGCCAGCACGCTGCATTGCGATAGATAATTAGCCAGGCTTGGTCAAGAGTAGCGGCAGTTTTATATTTACTCCGCCAATGCAACCGTTTTGATCATGGCGTAGACGACAAGTCCTGTACGTAAATCCAGTCGATCACGTGACCATGCAGTGATTTCCGTAAATAAATTTTGTCCTCCGCTTAACCGTAATCCGAGCAGTACGTGCCCCTCGCGAGCGAGGTCTATACGCTCTATTGTCACCTGCAAGATATTCAGAAGACTTGTACTCTCCGGCTTAAAGAGAGCTAACCCGACATCCTTAGCAAGAATGCGCAAACGTTGCGGCCTGCCAGCGCCTTTTGAATAAACAGGGGCACTCAACCAAAAACAATCTTCGCCAACTTGAAAAGAAGTTAACCCATGTTCTTTCTGCCCCAGTTTTCCCTCAATGACCGAAACCACTCCTTCATCATTAAATAACGGGGAATCCGGTCGCGACAAGGTGTGTTTGAGTGTGTCTACGCGATCGATGTGTCCATCGCGCAGAAATACAACCCGGTCTGCCAAGCGTTCCACTTCAGCGGGTGCATGGGTAACGTACACAATCGGGACACCCGCTTGCTCCACCAAGCGTTCTAGATAGGGAAGGATATCGCGCTTGGTTTGGGTATCGAGCGCAGACAGCGGCTCATCCATCAACAGCAGGCGTGGGCTTGCCAGCAAAGCACGGCCCAAGGCAACACGCTGGCGTTCTCCACCAGAAAGCTGGGTCACATTGCGAGCTATCAGATTTCTGATATCCAGCATTTCCACCACTTCGTCCAAATGTACTTTTCGTTCTGCAGCCGGTATGCGCTGGTAGCCGTAGAGAAGATTGTCGCGTACCAATAGATGGGGGAATAAGCTTGCCTCCTGAAAAACCATGCCAATCCGGCGCCGATGCAGTGGCACCCAGCGCCGCCCGTCCTGCCAATGTTCATCACGAAAGTGCACGCGCGCATTGCTCGGACGCTCCAAGCCAGCAATCAAGCGCAGCAATGTGGTCTTGCCCGAGCCAGAACGTCCAAACAGGACGGTGACACCTTCCGCGGGCCAAGTGACATCGACGTCAAAAACAAAATCTGAATGAGTAATCCGGGCACATACGGACAAGGTCATGGCTTGATCATCTCAAAACGTCGATTAAGCCAATACACCACACACAGCACCATAAAGGAAAAAACCAACAACATTAGGCTAAGCTTGCCCGCAGCGTCGTATTGCATACCCTCGGTATAGCCGTAGATAGTGGTTGATAAGACGTGGGTTACCCCCGGAATGTTGCCGCCCACCATCAGGACTACGCCGAACTCGCCTATGGTGTGCGCGAAAGTAAGCGTAATGGCGACAATGAAGCCACGTTTGGTCATCGGTAAAATTACGCTAACGAAGCGATCTATCACGCCAGCGCCAAATGAGGCAGCCACCTCGACCGGACGCCGCCCCAGACTGGAAAAAGCCTGCTCCAATGGATGCACGGCAAAGGGCAGGGAATACAACACGGAGCCGATCAGGATTCCCTCAAAAGTAAAGGCAAGGTGATGCAGCCCCATGTTTTCCAATGTTCCGCCGATGAAGCCGCGCGGACCCAGCGAGATCAACAGATAAAACCCAATCACGGTAGGCGGCAACACCAGTGGCAAGGCTACCACTGCCTGCACTATGGTTCGCCAGACAGAACGTCCGCTAGCCAACCACCAGGCCACAGGTGTTGCGATGGACAATAAAATTATTGTAGTGAACAAACAGAGGCGCAGCGTAAGCCCGATCGCTGTCCAGTCCTCTGCTGAAAAACTCAAGTTTTGCCTGAAGTACTCCAAAATTTATTTTCCTGACCTAATATTTTCAGGTAGCACAAAGCCATATTTTTCTATCGTGTTACGCGATTCGGGTGTCTGAACATAAGCCGCAAAACGCCGCGCAAGTGCACTGCTCTTCGCACGCTTGGTGATTACAAAGGCTTGTGCCAATGATGCATGAAGACTGCTGTCAATCAAACTGTATCCGCCCTGTTTGGCCATTTCAGGATTACGCGCCAGCGAAAGGGCAATAATACCGGCATCGGCTGCGCCAGTTCTCACCATCTGGGTAGCGTGTTCGATATTTTCGCCAAAGACCAGCTTGCTCTGTACTTTTTCCCACATGCCGACCGATTTCTGCGCTTCCTTGGAACGCATGCCATAGGGGGCTACATCCGTGTTGGCAATGGACACTTTACGAATATTCGTATTAGACAATTTTTGTAGCGTCAGCTTGGTGGCATCGGTCGTTGAGGACCAGATTACCAGACGACCGATCGCATAAACTACCGGATCCGAGCTCGTTAGCCCTTCTTTTTTCAACATCTGCGGAAAATTAACGTCGGCCGCGAACAGCATATCAAAAGGCGCACCATTCTGAATTTGCGTAGTGAACTTCCCTGATGAGCCATACATAGCCGTTACCGCGTCATTACGATTTTCGGCATTAAACTTACTCACGATATCGGTCATGGCAAATTTTATACTGGAAGCGGCGACGATGGTTATATTCTCAGCCATTGCGGTGCTAGCACTAAACGCTAATACGATAACGATAGCTCGCAAAAAAATAATCATTATTAAGCCCCTTGCCTTTGTGTAACTAGAATGCAGTTACCGTGGTTTCTACGTAAAGAAAATTTGAATTTGCGTGTCGTCCCGGCTCTACCAGGTTGGATGCTTTTTTAGTAAAGTCACCTGCCATGAAATATGCATAGCCTACTGTAAGCGCCATGTTTTTCCTTATGGGATATCGCATCCGGATATCGAACTCCTGGCCAACGTCTTTACCACTTTTACCAGTGGTGTCACGTAAGTTAGCTCCAGGAACCCAGGCATCAGTGGCACTGGCTAATTTAATCCAAGTATAGCCAAAGTCCATTCTTAATTTATCCGTGGGTTTAAACTCCGTGCGAAGCTTAAAAACTTGGATGTTTGTCAGTAGCGCATAATCATTATTGGACAGCGGCCTATTGAAACCAAATAAGCGCTCAAAATGCTGGCTTGTTTTGTCGTTTGGATTTTTATCGCCGCTGACATAAGTGGTATTCATGCTAAAACGCGGTTTCCATGGATGTTCGGTGGTATAGCCTGCTTCCAGGCTATACGTATAGGCGTCGTGATTTAACCCGCCATCCGTGCCCCATTGCTGGGCATAATTAAAATCATAATCCAGGCCGGTCTTGCCTACCGCACCATATCCACGCAAACCAGCAGTATTAATATCGCGATTTTTATGGGCGCTTGCCGGTGCAATGGTTCCATCCACAGCATATAGAACCTTACTGCCATTTTGTTGCAGCAAGTAGTAATAAGGCTGTAGCGTGATCACTTTCGACCATTTGCGCCAATCTCCTACTGCGCCATAGAACCAATTGGCTTGATCGGCTTTATCCTCCCGATCCATAAAGCGAATTACTGGATTAAGAGCAAACATGTCCGCTTGCCAATCACTATTTTTCTGCCCTAAAGTCACCCGTAACCCCTGAAATGTATTCGTAGTATTGCGGAACTCATTTCGTGCAACCAAGCGTTTATCTGTCATCTCACAGCCCAAACGCCCAGCTTTCACACTCAGGGGTCTATCGTTACCCAGATCATCTGTACCCAGCGCATCTTTAATATACAGCTCACCATAGCCTTGAATTATTTCAGCTGCGTTTACTTCCATATTGGTATTCGCAAATTGACTGTTATATCGCCGAGAGTCTTGAAGTTCAATCGTGGCGCGTAATGGGTCAAATTTGTTTTTAACCGCCGCAAAAAGACGTGTTCGTAAATAATATGGTTGATCCAGTACATCTGTTTTGCGGCGAAAGTCATTGTCACGATATTCATAGCGAAGCCGGGCTTCCACACCTAGGTCAAGCCAATCCACATCTTGCAAACCTTCAATATCTTTTAACCATGTCTGGTTGACTTGCTTGACATAACGGGGAGGTTCGGTTTGTAGCTCTAACGAATAACTACGGATTGGAACAGTGTGACCAAGGTTTGCTGTTGTAACAGCGGATGCTTCTGGTTGAGACGGTTTTTCGATTTTAAAAGGAGTGTTTTCCTGGGTAATTTCCTGATGTTTTTCATTTACACTGAGTTCCTGGCCCGATTCGTGGTCAAGCGGATTCAGCTGCATATTTTCCTTCGCACTTGCATAAGGAGATGCCATTAATAAACT
>CAIRGS010000035.1 GCA_903878125.1 uncultured Nitrosomonadales bacterium
CGTGCGAACGCCGGCCCCGAGATCACCGGTGATACGGCCGTGACCCGCGGCAGCGTATCTAGCATGTCGCGCACCTGCTGCCAGTTGTTGATCGAGCGCAGGCGCTGGGCGCGCTTGTCCTCCAGCACCAGCTGCACACTTCCTGCGGCGGGCGGCAAGATGCGGTTGCGCTCTTCTGTAGGTTGAACCTTGATGTGGGCCTGGGTACCCAGAGTGCGGTTGATAATGTTGTCCTGCAATCCGGTGATCAGCGCTGTGAGGAAGACGATTACCGCGACGCCCACGGCAATGCCGACTAGGATCAGCGTACTCTGCACCTTGCCTTCATGCAGGAACTTGGTGGCGATGGTCCACTCGATCCACATCGGCATCAGTCCAGCTTGGCGGGCAATTCCTTGCGCGTGGCAGTCTCCGCAGCACCGACAGACAGGCTGCTGGACACCACGCGCACCCGATCGCCTTGTGCCACCGCGGCCTGCCCATCCGCCAAGATCCAGTCGCCGACCCGCAAACCGGCCGTGACTTCGGTTTGGGTCAGGCCACGCAGGCCCAACTGCACCTGGCGCCGAGTGGCGCGCCCATCGGAGATCAGCCACAGCTCCGCGCGGTTGCCCTGCATGGCACCCAGCGCATCATTAGGCACTACGATGGCACTGTCTCGGCGACCCGTTTCCACGTTCACTGAGATGGTCATGTCCTGGCGCAAAAAATCAGGAACCGGCTTCACAGTGAGGCGTATGTCCACCGTGCCGCGCTGTGGATCGACGCTGGGCGCGATAAAGCTGACCTTTGCCGGGAATTGCCGTGCAGGGTAGGCGTCGGCGATGCACATGGCCGCCTGGCCGATCGCGAGCACTTCGAGGTTTTTTTCATCCAGCGGTACCAGCACTTCGGTGTCGTCGTTGCGGGCGATTTCGAACAGGACGCGGCCGGGCTGCACCAGGTCGCCCGGCTCGGCATTGCGGGTGAGCACGGTTCCGGCGACTTCAGCGCGGATCGTTGTCTTGGCCAACAGTGCCTTGGCGCTGGCCACTCGGGCGCGCGCCGCGGCCTCGTTGGAATTGCCGGCCACTAGCGAACGGACGACCAGCCGCGCTTGCTCGGCGGCGGTGCGGGCGATGGTCTCGGCCTGTATCGCCTTTTCCATTTCTTCGCGGGAGATTGCCTTCCGCTCGAACAAATAACGACGACGCTGAGCTTCGCGACTGGCCTGAGCCAACCTCGCCTCCGCCTCGCGCAGTGCGGCTTGGGCTTGCGGACGCGTCGACTGCTGCAACTGGGCTAGGGCGGCCTCCGCTTCGCGAACGGCCGCCTCAAGATCGTCGGCACGCAGCACCGCCAACACGTCGCCAGGCTGCACCGCGTCACCTTCACGCACGCGCCGCGTGATCACCACGCCAGTCACCGGACTGCCGACCTGCGCCCGCGAAACGGCCACCACCCGGCCGGTCGCTACAACCGTCTGCACCAGCGGCTGCGCTACCACTTCATAACCGACCAAGGCCGGCCCTCGCATTTTTTGCACCAGTCCCCATGCCAAGGCACCTAAGATTAGGCAGGCGACAGCGACGAGGAACAGATGGCGTTTTATGGTGTCACTCCGGAATATGCATGGTGGCCAACATGATACACGAGGAGAGGTGCGCCGTCGGGGCTCTGGAGGCGATGGGAATTAAAGTTACATCCGCAAGCACTCTATAGGCAGATTTTGTCATTCGTGCTCGGTTAAAATTACAATTCTGCGCAACCAATGACTCACTGCTACCATTGACGAACAGCTGCAATCGGATAAGCTAATTCAGCTTTCGCTCTGATCTTTAAGGCGTGGCACGTCTGGTATCATTACACCATGCTAAACATTCAAAATCTGACGTACCTGCAAGGCGGCACTACGTTATTGCAGCAAGTAAATTTTCAGGCTTATGCCAGCCAACGTATCGGGTTAGTAGGCAAAAATGGCTGCGGCAAATCCACGCTATTTCGACTGATTCGCGGCGAAATTCTGCCGGACAGCGGCGAAATCTCCCTGCAATCCGGCAAGACCATCGCTTTTGTCGAGCAGGAAATCGCCAACTCGGATCAGCCCGCTTTGGAGTTCGTGCTCGACGGCGACGTGGAGTTGCGTGAGCTTGAAAAAAATCTGGCGCGAGAACAGCATGATCCAGCCTGGTTCGAGGCTCAGCACCGCTACGAAGCAATTAATGGCTATGTGGCCAAAGCCCGCGCCGCTCAACTTCTGAATGGATTAGGTTTTGCCAACGACACACTGGAACGCCCTGTAAGCAGCTTTTCCGGAGGTTGGCGCATGCGTTTGAATCTAGCCCGCGCACTAATGCATAGAGCCGATTTGCTGTTGCTGGATGAACCCACCAATCACCTCGACTTGGAGGCGATTCTCTGGCTTGAACAATACCTTGCTCGCTACCCCGGCAGCCTTATTCTGGTTTCGCATGACCGCGAATTTCTCAATGCCTGCGTCAACCGTATTGCCCATGTTAACAACCATGTGATTGATTGCTACAGCGGAAACTACGACGATTTCGAGCGCGCCCGCGCTGAGCGCATAGCGCAGCAAAATCAAGCTTTCCACCAGCAACAGGAAAAAATCGCGCACTTGGAAGATTTTGTCCGCCGCTTCAGTGCCAAGGCAACCAAAGCCAAGCAGGCACAGAGCCGCGTTAAAGCGCTGGAGCGGCTTACGCGCATCGCCCCGGCCCATATTACAGACGGGCATTTTGAGCTGGAAATCGAGGCACCGGAGCGTAGCCCCGACCTATTACTGCGTGCCGATAAAATGGGCTTTAGCTATGGTGACAAGGCCCTGTTTCATAACGTCGACCTGGTGCTGCGAGCGGGCGCGCGCATCGCCCTGCTCGGGCCGAACGGCGCCGGAAAATCCACTCTGATTAAACTGTTGGTGGGCGAGCTTAAGCCCACCTCAGGCATACTGGAAGTTACGCCCGATATTCGCATCGGTTACTTCGCCCAGCATCAGCTGGAAAACCTGGATAGCGCGGCTACGCCTTTACAACACATGGAAAAGCTGGCGCCCAAAGTAACAACACTGGCACTGCGCACTTTTCTCGGCCGCTTCGGTTTGGCTGGAGACAGCGAAGATCGCCCGGTGGCAAGTTTTTCCGGTGGCGAAAAAAGCCGTTTGGCGCTGGCCCTGCTGGCTTGGCAAAAGCCCCATTTATTGTTGCTAGACGAACCCACCAACCATCTCGATCTGGACATGCGCGACGCCCTTACGCTGGCGCTTGAGGAATATACCGGCGCAGTGGTATTGGTGTCACACGATCGCAGCCTGATACGCGCCGTGGCAGATGAGTTATGGCTGGTTGCGGATGGCAATGCCAAGCTGTTTGATGGCGATTTGGAAGACTACAAAAATTGGATTGAAACACGCCGCCCGCGCGAAACGACTCAAGCTCAACCAGAGAAACTGCGCCAGTCAATCGTAGCCAAGCCAAACAAGAAGGTACTGCTATCGAAACAATCCAAACTCGAAGTCGCGCTGTCAAAAGCTCAGGCGGAACTGGCCGAAGTCAACCGCCAGTTGGCCGACCCAGCTACCTATGTCAATCCTGACCGCGATGAAATCATCAAGCTGAACGCGCTGCATACAACCGTTGAAAAAAAAGTGGCCGAATTGGAGGAAAGCTGGCTGGAACTTGAAATGGCTATGGAAGAAGGAATCTAACTCCGAGGATCCAAGATCCTTAAGGCCACGCCGAACAAGTCCGTTCGCGTTGAGCTTGTCTAACCGCACTCCATGTAAATCAATAAGTTGCCAATGGCTTCGACTGGCTCAGCCAGAACGGATGGACTTGTTCAGCATTGCCTTAATTCCAAAAACAAGCACATCACGCCGGAAACACACCTGTACTCAAATAGCGATCTCCACGATCACACACAATGAACACGATGGTTGCGTTCTGCACCGTCTGCGCTACGCGCAGCGCTACTGCCAGCGCACCGCCGGATGAGATGCCGCAGAAGATGCCTTCCTCGCTTGCCAGGCGACGAGTCATTTCTTCAGCCTCCTGCTGACCAACGTTCACCAGCTTATCTACACGCTTGGTATCATAAATTTTAGGCAGATAAGCTTCAGGCCATTTGCGAATGCCGGGGATTTGCGCGCCCTCCTCCGGTTGTGCGCCGATAATTTGAATATGGGGATTTTTTTCCTTGAAATAGCGCGAACAACCCATGATTGTGCCGGTGGTGCCCATACTGCTAACGAAATGAGTGATATTGCCCTGCGTGTCTCGCCAAATTTCCGGTGCGGTGCCCTGATAATGAGCCAAAGGATTGTCCGCGTTAGCGAATTGGTCGAGGATGACCCCACGCCCTTCGTCGCGCAGTTTCTCCGCCATATCGCGCGCCAATTCCATGCTGCCCTCTTTGGATGTCAGTACCAATTCCGCGCCATATGCGCGCATGCTCTGGCGACGCTCGATGCTCTGGTTTTCAGGCATGACCAGTATCATCTTGTAGCCTCGCATGGCCGCCACCATTGCAAGCGCAATGCCAGTATTGCCACTGGTCGCTTCTATTAACGTGTCACCCGGTTTAATATCGCCGCGCTTTTCGGCCTGCGTGATCATTGAGAGTGCCGGACGATCTTTCACCGAACCGGCAGGATTGTTGCCTTCCAGTTTAGCTAACAGCACATTGCTGGTCGCACCGGGAATACGTTTTAGCCTGACCAGCGGGGTGTTGCCTACGAAATGTTCAATTGTGTGGTGCATCTATATGTTCCTGAGATGAAAATCTCATCTTACCATTACATACAAGTACAAATAACAATCCCGCCAAGCTCACGCCAGACGGGGTTGTTATTTGTACGACATCGAAAGGTAACCTGGTCAGTGCTATCTAACCTGCGATAGGAAGCACGGTGATTTTCCTGGCATGTGTTTCAATATATGCTTCTTCCTTGAAATCCTTCAATAAACGAATTAATGTTTCAGTTGCCGTACCCACAAAATTAGCCATGTCTTCTCTAGAAAGATTGATTGGTTCACCTACATA
>CAIRGS010000036.1 GCA_903878125.1 uncultured Nitrosomonadales bacterium
ATAAATCTTCATTATTATAATTATTTTCATATTTTAATATTTGTTTAACTTTTGATTTATTAAAAATATAAACCACCTTTGGAATTCTTTCGTAAAATTTAAACTTCATCTTAGTTACAATTTTCTGATTCATAAGGCTGGCTCCTTGGCCTGCTACTATAGGAAACATCTCAGTTATTTTCCTCATAAGTAAAGCACCTATACCGAAACGGTAGCCCTCCATCGTCATCCAATGAGCCATCCAAGCTCCAGTTACAACTTCTCTTCCCCAGAGAAACTGGGTTGGCATATAACCTAGAAGAGATATCAACTTGTCTCCTTCATAGGCCACAATTAAATTCGCCATTTCTTTGTTTTTGTCACGTAGAAAAAACCAATCAAATAAGGCGCGGCTTCTAAGAGGATGATTTTCACCATGTGTTGTAGCAATGAATCTATCCATCTGCAACCAATCACTCATTTGGAATTTTGTTTGTATCGATAAATTATTTTGCATTTTTCAAATGTCGGATCACAACTTGATAAGGTGCATTTAGCGATTAAAAATACAATTCAGTAAATCTTTAAATCTATTTAAATTGAATTTCTCATCACCTTAGTTTGCTCTTGAGACTTTTCCTTTACCTTTTACTTGATTTAACATTAAATACTTTGAATAGAGCAGACATAAAATCCTCTTTGGCAAACTAACACCATTATCATAACGATTAAATTCTATATTTGTATGTGAGAAAATGGTATTTAATTTTCACTTGGTTTTTTTATTCAAGATTGACTGTATTACTCTTTATTGAGCATAATCTTGAATGCACATAATTATTAAATGCACATTTTTATGGATGAATTTTAATTGTTATAAAAATAATACTTTAAAAATGCAAATAAATTTTAAGCTTTTTGATTATAAATGATTAAATTTAGCAAATAAACTTCAATTATGTCGGTTGCAATGAGTTTAAATTGTTAAGGCTTATTATAAAATTAAAATTTGTCACAACAGTTTTTTAGACTTTTTACCTAACTTAAGAATCTAGTATTCTTCTAATAATTTATTTTTCCTACTAATATCAACTATCTACATAATACCAAATCGTATCAGAGTACTCTTATAGGGGATGATTCTGGAAAACTACATAATACTTTGCCTGAAATAACAATTTTCTCCTCCACCATTCCGGTGAAACTTAATGATATTGCCGAGACTGCCTTAGTAAGGGCAGTAATTTGAATTTCATAATTAACTGTCTGTCCGATAAACACAGGATGATGCATTTTCATACTTAAGTTATTGATAACAGAATTTGGCCCTGGCACATCATTACCTAACATACCAGAAATTAAAGATTGGACAAATAGGCCATGGACAATTCTTCCATCATAACCTTTAAGTTTTGCAAACTCAGTGTCCATATGAATTGGCGCGTTATCATTAATCAAACTTGAGAATATTTCGACTCTTTTCTCAGTAAAGCAATACTCCCGTTTAGAAATCATCCCTACAGTTAATTCATCAAAAGAATATCTATCCATGATATCCTTTGTCGGCCAATAATTGAACAAAATCTCCTACATCTTTCAAATTAACAAGCTCATCCGTTGAAAAAATCAAACCAGTAAGAGTTTCAAGCTCAACTATCAATGTAATATGATTTAATGAATCCCAATTATCAACATCATTTGCGCTCAGTTTACTCGTTAAAACGAGAGAAGGATCATCAAATACTTCTCGGAAAGTTGGTGCGATAGCATCTAGGATTTTTTGACTCATTATTTTTTCCTCATTTTTTTGTGACTATAAAAGCTACGTTCGTAGGCACTAAATCAGTTTCCAATCTAGGATTATATGCAGCATCAACTGTAAAATCAATTATTTCAAATCCAGCCTTAACCACTTGAATTGCGACCTCATCTGAATTACGGTAAAGATATATGTGATCTGCATTTGGCGCATTAATTGCAGCAGAAATCAACCCATACCCTCCTGGTTTTAACATATTTGATAAGGAGTTTAAAAAAATCTGCGGATCTTCCAAGTGTTCTAATACCTCTATATTAATCAAATAATCAGCTGCGGGCATTACCGGATCTTTTATAATATCACGAAGATTTGCTTGATATCGATCTGATGTACTGTGCGCACGCAATAACATTAATGTGTGTGCGAGCGAATGAGGACTCATATCAAAGCCCTTACCTTGCACGTTCGTCCGATTGAGCATTTCCTTCGAATAAAAACCTGTACCAACTCCAATATCATAAAAAATCTTTTCATTGCCCTTTCCCACAAGTGGGAGGAATTTTTCTAAAAAGAAAATGTGTTGTAAAAAGTGATGTTTCCATAAATAATGCGATAGTAAAATCCCCGGTAAATAGAGATCAAACATATATTCTTTGTTTTGATAAACTTCGGATGCTGCTTCATTATAAGTTTTATTTTCATACTCTTGAGTCTTTTGAAATTTTACTTGTAATTTCATTGAATCTAAAGCGAATTTACCATAACCTCTTACAGCTTGATCAATTCGTTTCCTATCTAGTGAGAAAAAGATATTTAATTCATCTTCAAATAGAATCAGCCAATCCTCCCCGAACCTATCTATTTGATTCTGAATAATGCTAGAAAAGTACGGAAATTGGAAACGAAGTGAATCGTAAAATAAATGTACGTTAGGGTAATTGTCAATTTTCATAAATTCCTCTAAATAATTGTGTCAAGAACATAAAAAGCCTTCTTGGTAATGTTATCAATCGCTTGTTGTTTTAAAATTTTGATTATTTTATTACTTGCACCACCCTCACCATACGGGTTGAGAACTTGGGCCAAACCCAATTGAAAGTCTGTGGTGCTAAGCCTTTCTATGGCGGCGGTAATACTTCGACAAGTCGGTTCGCAATTAATCACACTCGCAGCTTGCAACCTACCCCGCTGGCGATCTCCTATGTTGATTGTCCCTTTCTTGAAACTGGGCACTTCTGTCAAGCCACTGGAAGAGTTGCCGACCACACCATCAACATGAGCGATGCATGACAAATAACGAAGTTGTCCAAGCGAAGTGTACGCACGAGCATTGGTATTGGCGGCGACAAATTGCTCCACCATCTTTATCAATTCTCGTCCCTCGGTATCGGCATTTGGCATGGTGAAAATAAGTTGCGTTTCTTTAAGCGCGGATAATGCTGCTAGGAGTTCTGCCATCTGCTCTGCGGCCGTTGACACCTCAAGCGTGACTGGATGAAATGTGATCAGCAAGCTCTTTGGGCCGAGTTTGAAGTCAAGCGATGCCTCAACCTCAGCACGATTAAGAAGCTTCATGCGTTTTATATTGTCGATACCCAACCCACCAACCAGAAAGACTTGTTCAGGCTGTTCCCCAAGTTGAATAACGCGTTGGCGGTATTCCTCTGCTGCAACAAAATGTAGGTGAGACATCTTGGTGATTGAATGCCGCAGTGCTTCATCAAAAGTCCCCTCTGTGGCTTCGCCACCGTGCAAATGCGCTACAGGTATACGAGCAACTAAAGCCGCTGAAACGGCTGCAAAAATCTCAAACCGATCACCTAGTACCAAGATCAGGTCTGGCTTCAAATCATATAAAGCATCGGCACAACCGATCAACCCTAAGCCAATCGATTTGGCGATACCGGTAGGTGTGTCCGAGCTGGTCAACATTTCGACCTTGCGATCAATCTTAAAACCATCTTTTTCAATCTCACGATAAGTCAGACCAAATTCAGGCGACAAGTGCATACCGGTAGCAATGACCTGTAGTGTTAGATAAGGATCATCTTTGATGCCTTGCATGACCCAGCGCATCAAGCCGTATTCGGCTCGGGTGCCAGTGATGACACAAATCTTGCGGGTCATAGTTCGATCAACTCGTCTGCTACAAAATCACGTATCGCGACGCGGCCCATTACCTCGTCCCACCGCATCGGCGAGACTCCAGTACCGGGGCGCTTGGTGGTAACGTTTCGCGCACTAAAAGTATCACCCGCCTTAATGACCTGGCTGGCTACAATTGACTTACGGGCTGCCGACATGTTCCTGACTTCGCTCGGGGTGAGGCGTTTGATACCATCACCCAGTGCGATTTCGATATTGCGAATAGCGGTCACCATGGCTTTGAGTTCTGTTGGCTCAAGACTGGCCTTGTGGTCCGGTCCAGGGAGTTTGCAGTCCAACGTGAAGTGCTTTTCGATAACGGTCGCGCCCATGGCCACGGCAGCAATAGCCACCTCAATCCCCTGGGTGTGATCCGAGTAGCCCACAGCCACGTCAAAAGCAGTTTTAATGCTCTGCATAGCGCGCAGGTTGACTTCATTCATCGGCGTGGGGTATTCGGTAGTGCAATGCAATACTTTCATGTTGACCCGAGGTGTACCAGCTTGCTCTAGCTCGTTGATTGCAGCTTCAATATCGCCCAGTGTTGCCATGCCGGTAGATAGGATGACTGTTTTGCGCAGTCGGCCTATGTGACGCAGATACGGCAGGTTAGTAATTTCGCCGGAAGGAATCTTAAAATGATCCTGCCCAAGACTCATTAGTAGATCAACACTCTCAATATCAAAACCGGTGGAAAAAAAACCTATACCGCTCTCCGCACAATGCGCGATGAGTTCTTTGTGCATCTCATCGGTCAGTTCCAGACGAGAAAGCATTTCGTGCTGGGATTCTTTGCTATCCGTAGTCTGAGTCTGGTAGTGAGCTTTTTTTGCTGCGTAAGTGACTTGGCGGTTGGCGTTGAAGGTCTGGAACTTCACCAGATCTGCTCCGGCATCAGCCGCCACATCAATCAACTGCTTTGCTAGAGCGAGTTCACCGTTATGGTTGACGCCAGCTTCGGCGATGATGAGGGTTCGGTTTATCATGTTTTATCGGAGCCCATAAATCGCGCGTATTCCACTTGGTTTTGTCGCACAGCAAGGCCCATTCCCACAACACTCCTTTGCCCAAGGGTAACTCCTTGTATAACCATGCTTCCGCTGCCAACAAAGCTGCCCGCGCCTACACTCACATAGCCGTTGAGAATCGCTCCAGTGGAGATATGGCAGTGGTCCTCTACCATAGAGTCATGTTCAACTAGGGCTCGTGAGTTAATAATGCAGTTGTTGCCCACGTTGGCGCCAGCATTGATGATAGCGCCGTGCATCACGATAGTGCCTGCGCCAATGGTGGCGTGACGGGAGACATAAGCGGTAGGTGAGATGATGACTGGCAATTGAAATCCGAGTTCTGTGACCCTCTGATATAGGCGTATCCGGTGATCAGGCGTTTGAATTTGCCCTACAGTGATGAAGGCGTACTGATGCGTTTTGGAGAGTGCGGCCAGTTCTTTGTCTGTGGCGATTACGTCATAATCAAAGTGCTTGGCATGCATTTCGTTGGGCCGACCAACCAATCCAGCAATCTGGTATCCCCCGTGCTTCTCGATCACATCGATGCAAGCATGTGCATGCCCGCCGGCTCCAATCAAGATCAATCTAGGTCTGCTCATGGGACGAAGGGAACTAGGCCCGAACTGCTCGGGATATTGATCAAGCGTCGCTCCAGCGATTCAGCCATGGACAAAGGCGCTTTAGGCACATTGCTATACATCGGTAGGCGATGCATCAGCTTCCAGGCTGGGCGTGTCATCAGTCCGACATCGTTGGTTGCCGTTAGCAGCGCATCACGCTGGTCAACGAGCGTCTCGTCGAGCAACAGCGTCTGCAGCCAGTAGTTGCTGCGGCAGCCTTCTGGTTCCGCAACGAGACGAACACCGGTGACAGCCGAAAAGGCCAACCGATAATGATCGAATAGTAGACGTTTAGAGTCCAAGAAACTGGGTAACTGCTCAAGTTGCGCGCACCCCAGTGCGGCATTAAGGTTGGGCAGACGATAGTTGTAACCCAACTCATCATGTACAAAATTCCAGCGATGCTGCAACTTCGCCGTGGTTGTCAGGTGCTTAGCGCGTGCACCCAACTCGTCGCTGTTGGTGAGAATCGCGCCACCGCCACCTGTGGTGATGGTCTTGTTGCCATTAAAGCTCAAAGTTCCTAGCAAACCAAAAGTGCCGGTGTGGCGTCCATCTACGGTGCTGCCTAGGGATTCGGCAGCGTCTTCGATAAGTTGCAGTTGGAAGTCATGTGCAATTGCAAGCAGCGCTTGGATGTCAACTGGATGTCCAAAGGTGTGCATCGGCACAATCGCGCGGATCACGCGGCCGGTGCTACGGTTGATGCAGTGACCTCCACGCATCTCGGTCGTACTTGAGAGGTAGTCGCGTAGGGCCCGCGCGTCCATACCGAGGGAGCGTTCCTCACTATCGACAAAATGAGGGGTCGCCTGTGCGTATGCCACTGCATTGGCGGTAGCAATGAAGGTCAACGCGGGCAAAAGGACTTCATCCCCCGGCTTCACGCCCGCCAAGAGGAGAGACACGTGCAGCGCGGCTGTTCCATTGACCACGGCTACCGCATGTTTGGCGCCAGTAAAACTGGCTAGTTCGAGTTCAAAACGATCTACAAATTTGCCAACCGACGAAACATAAGTGGAATCCAAACACTCTTTTAGATAAAGCCATTCGTTTCCGGCAAAGCTGGGTTCGTGAAGAGCTACGGGTTTGGAGCCTAATACCGAACGCAGGGCAGAAATGACTTGTTGAACAAAAAAACTATGTGGATTCATCGAGATTAATGATGTTTCAATTCTCTGCTCTTGACAGCGTTATTAGCTGAGTGATACTACTCATCGGCTTGTAAGTGCAGCATTAATGATACTTTCTATGCCTGCCTGAAAAGAATATTCTGGTTGCCATCCAAGCTCATTGCGTGCCCTTGAAATGTCCGCAACAACATCGATCAGTTCGCTACGACGAACTACCTCGTCGCAAATGATACTCTTGTTAATTCCAACGACATTTTGAATAACATCTATAACATTTTTTACACTCAGCGACACGCCAGATCCAATGTTGTATACACGATATCTATTCTCTGTGTTTAGCGTTGCCGCCAACGCGTTTAACAAATCTTCCAAATAAACATAATCACGCCTAGGGGTCAAATCCTTTACAACAATACTCTCCCCGCCATCTAGCGCTTGGCTGATGATTGAGGCGATTAAGAAGTTCTGCGATTGGCCGATACCGTATGCATTAAATGGACGTATTGTGGTCACCGGAAAAGAGTAAGTGTTTGAATAAAATTCGCAAGCTTGCTCCGCGAGCCACTTAGTCATGGCATAAGGGTTGTTTGGTTTGATAGCGCTGTCCTCGCAAATTGGCAAGGTATTGGGATGTCCATAAACATAGGCGCTAACATAAGTTAAAGGAATGCTGTTTGATCTACAAAACTCCAAAATGCTTACAGTGCCAAGCACATTGGTCTGATAAAACCCCTGAGGATTAACCCAGCTATCTGGTACAAAAGTCTTGCCCGCCAAATGAAAAACATGGGCAATATTTTGCTGAACGTGTTTTTCAAGTGTATGTCTGTCGGCAATGTCCCCATCTGCAGAATTCACACTTATTACTTGCAAACCCAGAGAGTTCAGCTTTTTTACGAGTGCCCGACCAATAAAGCCGCTTGCCCCTGTGACCAATATCTTAGTCATCCCAAAACCTCAAATGCATTTGTTTAAAGCCTACTGCTGTAATTTCGCATATAGATGTATGACAAGCCTGATACCAGCAAAAAACGACCAAACTTCAGGTTGCTGTCTGATATGAAGCTTAAACATTGTAGATTTCTGATTTGTAACTGCTCAGATTGGCACCTTTTGCAAACCATTCTGCTGTTTCGGTAAGGCCGCGCTTGAAGCCCTCACGACCGCCATAACTGGGTTGCCAGCCAAAGAGATGTTTGGATTTGGTGTTATCAGCCCACAGGCGTTCAACCTCAGATTTGTCGGGTCGAAAGCGTGCTTGGTCAGTAATTATCTCGATATCAGTATTCATGACTTCAGCAATCAGTTGTGCTGTTTCGCCAATGGAAATCTCAAAATTACTTCCCAAGTTAACTACTTCACCCAGACCCCGAACGGAATTCATCGCAGCAATAAAACCAGCTACGGTGTCTTGCACATAGTTGAAATCGCGCGTAGGCGATACCGCGCCGAGTTTAATTTGACGCTGCCCGTTTGCAATCTGGGTGATGATCGTAGGAATCACGGCACGGGCTGACTGGCGCGGACCGTAGGTGTTAAAAGGCCTCACAATGACGACCGGCAAGCCAAATGAGGCATAAAAAGAATAGGCCAATTGATCAGCAGCAATCTTGGTGGCAGAGTAGGGAGATTGGCCCTGTAATGGGTGATCTTCGGTAATAGGCACAAAGCGCGCCGTACCATAGACCTCGCTGGTGGAAGTATGAACAACTCTTTTAATGCCAAGCTCGCGCGCCGCCTGCAACACATTCAGAGTACCTTTAATGTTGGTATCCACATAAGTGTCTGGCGAATGGTAGGAGTAAGGTATGGCGATGAGGGCTGCCAAGTGCATCACTGCGTCACAGCCTCTTAAGGCTTCTCTAACCCCATGTGGATCACGAATATCACCAGCAAATACCTCAAACTGACCTTTCACATCAGGTGCGCATTGGTCTAGCCAACCCCAAGAATTGAAGGAGTTATAAAGCACGAAGGCGCGGACTTTATGGCCTTGGCGAACTAGCGCCTCGGTCAGATGCGAACCAATAAAACCGTCGGCGCCGGTGATCAGAATAGTTGAGTTTTTGGTTAATGGATTCATGAGTTCATGCCGATTGCGACACAATGTCTTGATACGTGCCGATTCGTTTTATACAGCCACCACCCAGCTCCACTATCTGCGTACAATTTTTAAGAGTTGTAAGGCGGTGTGCAATGATGAGAAGCGTGACGTTTTCGCTCAGGCCTTCGATGGAGTGCATGACTGCTTGTTCAGTTTCGCTGTCCAGCGCGCTAGTGGCCTCGTCAAAAATGATGACATCAGCTTGCTTGTAAAGCGCGCGCGCAATACCGATGCGCTGGCGCTGACCACCAGAGAGGCGGATACCACGTTCGCCGACAACCGTTTGATATTGCTTCGGCCAAGCCTCGATGGTACTAGAGATTTGCGCCTGTTTTGCAGCTTGCCGGACACGCTTAAGGTTAATCTGAACCTTGGGTATGCCAAAGGCAATATTTTCTTCAATGGTGCTGTCAGCAAGAAAAATAGCTTGCGGCACATGCGCAATGTGAGCTTGCCAGGCACGGTGGTTTCCCAACGAGATGGGTTCGCCATCGATATCAATTGTGCCCTTATTCGGCTCCAACAAGCCCATGACGATATCAAGCAAGGTGCTTTTGCCACTACCTGTCACGCCGATGAAGCCAACGCGACTGCCTTTTGTTATGGTGAGGTCCAAGTTATTAATTACCCATGGTGTTTGCGGAGTGTAACGAAACGAGAGTTGCGTCAAACAAATATGCTGCTCAAAAGGCAACGGCTTGTGGGGTGGATGTTCAGCATAATTGGGTAATGGCTGATCAAGCAGTTCCAGTGTGTCTTGGAGCGAAGTCTTCCCCCCCTGAATGCTTGACCATGCCATAAAAGCCTGCTGCAATATGGGAAGCATGCGCTGCGCAGCAAGCGCCAAGGCACCTAGAACAGGAATAGCATTAGCTATCCCATCTGCTTGCCGGGCTGTCGTATAGGCAAGAGCGGCAATGAGCAACATCCCCAAAGCCTCCATTCCAAAACGGGGACTTGAACTGATAAATGAGTTATTCCCTTGGGCACGTCGCAAGGGCTGGTCAGCGTTGCGGTATATTTGACAATAAACGGCTTGGCTGCCATCTATCAATACGTCTCGTATGCCACCCAAGCCCTCTTGCAGGGATTTGATGACTTGGGTGGACTCGCGCGCAGCGATTTGGCTATTGATCAATAGACGTTTGCGGGTCAATTGAATTATGAATCCGTAAATCAGACCGAAACCGCCAAATGCTGCTAGAGCTGTGCTGGGGTCCACAACCAGAAGGGCAATGAGAATAGCGCTTAACATCACGCTGGAACTGATGAGGCTTAGGGACATGTTGATGACAGAGATGGCATTACCGGACTTACCTGAAATGCCGTTGATCACCTCGCTGCTGTTACGAGCGACATGAACCGCGAAGGGCTGGTAAAGCGTGCGGCGATAGATGCTAATGCTGAGGTCAGCGCCCACTGCGTAAGACATACGAGTGCTTGCCCACAGTAAAGTCAAACGCATAGCTCCAGCCACAAGTGCAGCTAAGCCAAATGCAATAGTGAGAGGCAACAAAAGTTGTTGTGGGTCTGTGAGACCCATAGCCTTGATGATTGACTGAGCGCTTGGATGAATAAAAACGCGCGCCGGGTCCGTCAAAATTGCAAGAAAAGGTATCACAGCCCCGATGCTAACTATCTCTGCAAAGGAAGTGAAAATCATCAAAACAAGCAGAAGCGCAAACTGCCCACGACGCCTAGAACTTATGTGGCTCGAAAGGCGCTTCAAAAGCTGTGGAATAGGTTGCTGCTCGCTAGTCATGCCGCTCGTTGAACTATAGTCCTATGCATACCCAATCTGAACCCTTCCCCCATACTCTGCGTAGGCTCATATCCGAGAGTCAGTTGTACTGCCTTGATTGCAGCTGGGTTTTAAGGTTTCGTAGGCGGTCATAAACGCAAATCACTGTCATCAACGGGCAGCAAGTATTTCAAGTCGAAGAGCACATGCTCTGGTTTACCCAGGGCGCGTATGGCTTGGGCGCCCATGGTTTTGAATTGTTGATGGGCAACGGCCAGGACGATGGCGTCGTAAGTACAAGGCTCAGGCTGTTGCACGGGGGTGATTCCGTATTCGTGCTGAGCTTGCGCTGGGTCTGCCCAAGGGTCAAACACATCGGCTTGGACTTTGTAGTCTTTGAGTTCGTCAATGATATCAACCACGCGGGTGTTGCGAAGGTCTGGGCAGTTTTCTTTGAAAGTAAGGCCCATGATGAGCACGCGGGCGCCGTCGACTTGCAAACGCCGGCGTGTCATGGCTTTGACCAGTTGGGTGACCACGTAGGCGCCCATGCTGTCGTTCAGGCGCCGGCCGGCCAAGATGATTTCGGGGTGGTAGCCAATGGACTCAGCTTTGTGGGTAAGGTAATAAGGATCCACGCCAATGCAATGGCCGCCGACCAAGCCTGGCCTGAAGGGCAAGAAATTCCACTTGCTGCCTGCGGCTTGCAGCACGGCTTCGGTGTCGATGCCCATTTTGTTGAAGATCAAAGCCAACTCGTTGATGAGAGCAATGTTGACATCGCGCTGGGTGTTTTCAATGACTTTGGCAGCTTCTGCTACTTTGATGCTGCTGGCTTTGTGGGTTCCGGCTGTGATGATTTGGCGGTAGAGTTGGTCGACGACTTCGGCTACTTCGGGAGTGGAGCCAGAGGTGACTTTTTGGATGTTAGGCAGCCGGTGCACTTTGTCTCCAGGGTTGATGCGCTCGGGGCTGTAGCCGCAAAAAAAGTCTTGGTTGAATTTCAAACCGCTGAATTTTTCCAGCACAGGCACGCAGTCTTCTTCGGTGCAGCCGGGGTAGACAGTGGATTCGTAGATGACGATGTCGCCTGCTTTCAGTACCTTACCAACAGTCTCACTAGCTTTGAGCAAGGGGGACAGGTCGGGGCGTTTGTGATCGTCAATAGGAGTGGGCACGGTGACGATGTAAATGCATGCTACACGCAGGTCTTCTAGCTGTGTGCTGAATGTGAGGTGCTTGGCCGCTTGCAACTCTTGCGGCTCGGTTTCTAAGGTGTTGTCTCGGCCGGCTTGGAGCTCTGCAATGCGTTTGGCGTTGATGTCAAAGCCGATGACGGAGCGCAATTTGCCAAACTCTACGGCCAGGGGGAGGCCGACATAACCTAGGCCGATGATGGCGATGGTTTTGTTTCTTACTTTGTTGGTTGAGTTTTGGGCGTTGGCCGAGTTCATTGTGATGATTAGCCGTTGACTTCTTGTTTAATTTGCTTGATTTCTTGCTTCAAGGCTTCGTATTCATGCATCTTGCGATGCAAGAATCGGCTAGTAAGCGACGCCTTTTGCACGATGCCTGTTGGGGTAAGCAGATAGGCATAACCAAGTTTGTTTTTGTTGTTGCTGAAGTTTTGAATTTTGACCCAGCCTTTGTCGATCAAGGCTTTGAGGCAGTAATTCAAACCGCTAACGCTTACGCCCAGTTTTTCAGCCAACTCACGCTGCGTGATGTCAGGGCTTTTGTGCAAGATGTGCATCACCCGGAAGTAGGTGTCTTCTTGCTGGTTGGCTTGGCGACTGGTCATGGAAGTGATGGATGCTCTAGGCAGGCTACCGCAGTGCCTAGCTGTTTCAGCGGCACTCAAAAATCTTTGCTTCGAGGTGGTAAGGCAGAGTTTGTTCGAAGTTGAACAATTATATCTGCATTGGGTGCGTCAATTTAAGATCTGACCGCCTTTTGTTTAACGCCGTCTAGTCATTAGCTTAGGTGCTTTAAAGTGAACCAAGGCTCGATAAAGCCACATGTACATGGCCAGATAGCAAAGCATGAGAGCGAGTTGGGCCCAGGTGTTTTGCATGAAGATGCAGGCCAGGGTGGTGAGTGCGGTGGCAGGGAACCAGAAGTAGGGGCCTACTTGGGCGTTGGCGGTGTTTTTTTGGGTGGGGGTGATGTGCACTTGGGGGTTGAACAAGAGGCGACGGAATACCAGTGTGTGCAGGTGCAGGCCATCAGGGTGGTTGACGGGGTGCTTGCGAATGATTTTGCGGCGGTACATGGAGAACAGGGTTTCAATCAAGGGCAATAAGCCTGCCACCACAGGCGCCATGGGTGAAATGCTGGGGTTACGCATGGCAAGAAGAAGGCCGAGTTCCACTACCCAAAAGCCAATGAGGTAGGCGCCTGAGTCGCCCAAGAAGATACCGCCACTGGGCCAATTGAACACAAAAAAGCCGAGCATGGCGGCCAAGCTCAAGAGGCACATTTGCAGCAGCATCAGATCGCCCACGTGCCAAGCCATGAAGGACAAACCAGTCACGGTAATCATGACTGCGCCGCAGGCCAGCCCATGGAACCCGTCAACAATGTTGACAGAGTGGGTAAAGCCGGCTACCACCAGCATTGTGGTGCACAGCACAGCGCCAGGAATGAGCAGAATCAAATCTATAGGCCAAACATCGGTGCGGTTTACTGCAACGCCCAGCACGCCAAACAGCCACGCAGCAGACACGGTGGCCAGCACCAACCTGAGGGTAGGGCCAACGCGGTGCGTGATATCTTCTAGCAAACCGCCCAGCCAGACAGGGGCGCAAGCCAGTAAAAACCAAAGTGTGTGCAAGGTGGCGTCTGAATTGGGCGACAGCAGCACTAAAGCGCCCGCCCCTGTGCACAGGCCCGATGCAATGGCCACACCACCCAAACGGGAGGTAGGTTTGACATGAAACTTTTGCACGCCTTCAGCGCGGTCTTGCCCAAAAGAGAAAGCATGACCAGCGTGGCACAGCGCCCAAGTAGCAAGCCAAGCCGCCAGAAAGCTTCCAAGCAATGCCGCTGGCAAATGAATCTCTGACAAATTCAGCATAAGCAAATCTACTAAGCTTTGTTGCTCCGCAAACTCCAAGCGCGCTGAAGGTCGCGCAAGCGTTGCAAGCCTTCTGGTGTCTTTTGAGCGAAGCGCAGCAAAGATTTGAGCAGCGCCAGCACCAAGCCGATGATCAGGCCAGTGACAGTGTAGGCGATGACCAATTTTCTTCTTTCAGGCTTGGCCCTGATCTCGGGGGCTCGTGCAACGTCAAGCACCTGAACAGGTGGGCCTTCTTTGGCTTCGTCGATCTTGGCCACTTCAAGTTGGCGCACAAAACCGTCGAGCAGGGTTTCTTGTATTTTGAGGTCACGGTAGGCTTGAGCTGCGTCTTGCTGCGCAGGGCTCATGTCCTTGGTTTTGACTGTGCCTTTTTCTTGACCGCCACTTTGTTGGTTTCCTTTTTCATATTGACTGATCTGAGTACGAAGCACGGCTATTTCAGTTTTCAGTCGATGCATTTCAGGGTTTTGTAGTGTTGCAAACTGCCCTAGCATTTGAAGTTGCTGCTCTTTGGCAATGATTTGCGCATGTGTGCTTGCCCACAAACCAATTGCAGAATCAACCAACATGCTGGTGACTTGAATTCCCGCTTTTTGCTGCGCCTCTTTGAAGCGTACTTCAACTTCGACCAAGGTTTTTTTGGTCTTGGTAATTTGCTGCTCGTAGTACAACCTTCTTTGCTGCGCTTCCGTAATAGCTAAGCGGTTTAAGATAACGTTGAGTTCGTGCACTTGTTGGTTCGCCAGTTTGGCGGCAAACTCTGCGTCGCCGTCTTGCGCCTCAATGACCAACAGGCCTGAAGCTTTGTCAGTGGTAATGCTCACGCTATTTGTGAGCGACATGCGAGCTTCTTCTAAGTTTTTAGATTGGTAACGCTCTTTGAGTTGGAGTTGGTCTATGAGGGCCATCTGCACCGACTGACTGCGCATGAAGGCAATGTACATTTGGTCAGAGCTTTTGACGGCGCCAGACATGCCAGACAGCCCAGCCAAGCCAGCCAACCCGCTCAAACCCGCCAGCGCAGATGCGCCGCCGCCTTGCTGGGCGGGCATGATGCTAGTGCGTGCCACGTAAGTTGGCGGCGTGATCAAGCTGATCACAACGCCGGCAATGGCGGCCAGAACAGTCACTCCAATGACAGTGAGCTTTTCTTGGCCGAGGGCGATCAAGACATCAAGCAGATTGATTTCTGACTCTGCTTCTCCTGATGGAATTTCAGCCGAAGAATTAGTAGTGGGTTGGGGGCTAGGCGTGTTCATGCTCACTGTCGAAGTGTTTTGATAGCCGCAGCGCCCAAGCCCAGTTGGTACAACACTTGTGTGAAGTCTTTGGCTGTGCGAACTGATTGGCTCCATGCAGATTCGCGATCGAATTTTTCGGGCAAGAAGATGGTGTCACCCGGCAGCACTTGCGCACTCAAGGCGTCGTTACGCCAGTAACTTTGGTTGGTGATGGCGCTGCCATTGGCTCGAACCAAAATGGCACCATTCAAGTCGGCTGAGGAGCCAACACCCGACATGGTCAGGTAGTCTTTAACAGTGAGCCCTACACGATACAAAAGTGCTGACTCGGTATTGACTGAGCCAAAGACCTGAATGAAATCTGGTTTAGGGGGAATTTGAATTCGATCCCCGTTTTCAAGTCGTATGGGGGGAATGTCTTGAACAAGGTTCGCATTAGCTGGGATGCCCAAAGAAATTCGACCCTCAGGCTTGAGCATTCTGAAACGATCAAGTGATTGCTTTTGTGCTTGTTGAACAGACTGAATTTTGGCTTGCATTGCAGCAAAATCTGAACTTGCACCGCCACTTTGCATGATTTGGGCAACTACGGCCGAGGACTCAGACTCCATGCGCCTGAGCAATTTATCCATGTTGAGTTTTTGGGTCTTTTTGACTTCTTCTCTATAGAGGCTGGTGGCAAACAAATACGCATCAGATGTGCTCCCGCCCGCTTTTTGAACAATGGTCTGCAAATTATCGCCGGGGCCAACGGGGTAAATACCAGGGCTTTTGACTTCACCCTCAATGCGCACAAACACTTGCCTCAAAGCTGTGGGCACCTGAATGTCTTTGTGCGAGAAGACAGTAATGACATCTCCAGGTTGTAGTTCTATATCGCCTTCTGACTTTGGACTGGCCAAGACTTTGCCCAAGTTAAAGGGTAGCAAACTCAGCTTCAATGTCTCTCTTGAAAATCGTTCGATGACGGCGTAGTCAAGGTTGGTTTCTTCGTTCAATTGGCCAATGCGGTCAGCCAAAGAGTCTTCTACCACCACAGGCTTCCCAAGCTGTGCGGTGGCGATGTCTCGCTCAGTCATTTCACCCACAGGCCTTAAAGGCTCAGCTACTTTGGGAGTGTTTGCATCTGCAGGCTTGCCAAAGTCAGCGAAGCTGCTTGGGTTGATTTGAGATTTTTCATCTTCTTTATTTTTCTTGTCTACCAACACCCGATCAACCGCAAGATCAGACGGCACGCGCGCCCTGCCCCTGGCTGTGCGCTCTTGTTCGAAGTTGTCAAACAGCACTTCGTTTTGTTTTCTGACGGTTTCAGGGTTAATCAGCAAAGATTTTTTGCTGATGACGTCTGACACGCGCATGCCTTGGCGCCAGGCCATGCGGGCGGGTTGGGCCACGGCGCCGCGCAATGTGACGGCGTTGGCCAATTCGGGCACGATAGCGGCCACGGTGAGCACGTCGCCATTTTTGATGAGGGTTTGCAGGCCGGCGGCGGCCAGGGTGATATCTTGCACGCTGCGGGGTTGGTCTGTGCCCGCTTGCACGCGCTCCAAGGTGGCGCGGCGGGGGTCGGCGGTCACAGGCAAGCCACCTGCAAGGTTCAGATAATCGGCCAATGTTTCTTTGTTGTCTTTGCTATCAGCGCCTTCTTTGATCTCGTAAACACCGGGGCTGTTGACTTTGCCTAAGAAGGCCATGAAGCCGGCGGCTCGGGGGTAGAAGAGCACGTCGCCGTCTTGCAGTTTGATGTCGGCTGATTTGTCGCCTTTTCCTAAGAAGGCGTAAAGGTCAAACTCGGCCACGGTTTGGCCTTGGCGCTTGAGTTGCACACG
>CAIRGS010000037.1 GCA_903878125.1 uncultured Nitrosomonadales bacterium
GCGTTGACAACGCAAAAAACTCAAGATGCCTTTAAGTTCAAAGCCGATAATAGCTGAACGCTTGACTCGGGCCAGCGGAACAGCGGCGGAGGGTTTTCGCAAGGCCTGATGTGTGGTATGGCTGTGATCCAATGATGCAACGCTTGTGCTAACTGATCTGAGCTCTCCGCGCGAAAATATGTCACGCGATCTCCCGCAATCTCTTTGAAAATCGGAAGATCACGCGCTAGTACTGGGCGTTGATGGGCTAAAGCCTCCACCACCGGCAAGCCGAAGCCCTCACCCTCAGATGCAACCAAAACCCCGGTGCAATGTGCATAGAGCTGCCCCAGTAATCCGTCGTCCGGACCGTTAAACCAGAACAGGCGCTTTCCATTTTCTGGGTGGTCTGCAATGCGGCTAATCAGACTATCTAGACCCCAGCCAACTCGGCCTGCGAATACGAGGTTCACATTCTCACCAGAATTCCACAGTTGCTCAAATGCATCAAGGGTCTGCTCATGCCCCTTTCGCTTCCACAAGATACTCACTAGGAGCACCGTCGGTCTCTCCGAGAGCTGCTGTGGTAAGTCGCCTTTTGGTTTTGTCGGAAGTTCGCAGCCAAGATGGAACCAACTGACTCGCGGATGCCTATGCTCGGGCATGCGTTGCTGCAATTCGGAGAGCACATCCTCGGCAACGGTACGTGAAATGCAGACGAGATCGTCGAACTGCGAGACAGTATCGAACCAGCGGTGATGAGATTCGTCAAGTCCGGGAGGGAACCAATCCGGCCGTTGCAGAGGCAGCAAATCGTACACCAGTGCCGAAAGCCGTCCACCGTTTTGCCGTACACGGTCAAGAAATGCGGTTCGGTGCACGAGAGTATGATTAAGATCCATCGCGAAGAAATGGTCGCCTGGGCGCAGCTTAACAAGCTCCTCTCTGCCGACAAAGACCTCACCGAGTAGCGATGCCTCGTACCGTCGGGCTACACGAAAATGAAGTGGGCGACTATCTGCCCTGACGGGTATCACCGCTAGGCCTTGTGGTGGCCGTTTGAGCAGTTCATACGTTAACCGGTTGACGACACGACCTATGCCGCCGCTCGGCAGTTTCTTGTGCTGAACCAGCCACTGAGTCGTCGCGTCCAAAAGAAACCGCGGCTGGTTCTGCGAGGCCCGGCTCGCAAAGAGGGTGGCCGTCAATGCCGATATGTCCCATTTTTTCAATTTGGGTGACTCCAAGATCGTTGAACAGAATTCGCGCGCCAGTCGCCATTTCTTTCAGTATACAAAATGAACGTCTCGGCAAATTGAGCATTCAGTAGGTAGTGAATCTTGCATTGCGCTGAGTTCTGTAAGAAGGCGATTGACAGACTGCGCATGCAACAACCGATGAACCATTTGGCACTTTGGGCAGTCTGGTCGCCCACTGCATGTCGATAAGCATAGGAAAAGCGTCTCACGCCTTGCGCCCCTGAACTAGGCGCTTAAGGGGGCGCAGAAGCATTTCGCTTATCTGGCGCGTCATCCTGAGATATGCACTGGATACGGCAACCATGGAAGGGGAATTGGCCTGCGAATCAATCTGAAGAGGTGAAGGTGGAGAGCAGATCCAATGATGGGGCTGAACCGTGAAACCATCGAAGAAATTAGGTCCGTATGAGAGATGTGCCGTGAGTTCAGCATGTTTTTCGGAAAGGTAGAAACGATTGAGGCCATCGAAATAAACATAACGATACCCCCTGCGGATGAGTTCTGGCTCCCATTCGGCATAGTTCGGCACTGTCGACATAGGCTCGGTACTTTCAACCACCACGATCCAAGGCCTGACAGGGGATTCCTGCCAGCTTCGAATAACCGAGGCTTCGAACCCCTCGACATCGATTTTCATCCAGTGCACATCAGAAGTGACATGAGTATTCAAGATGTCGAAAAGGGAAACATGTTTAACAGTACAAGTGGAGACTGGAAAACCAGCGGCACGGTGTCGTTCTGAGAGCTCAACACTGCAGGTACTTATGCCCGCGCCTAAGCCAACATCAAAAAAAGGCAAGGCTCCAATATCTTCCGATACTGCAGCCTCAATAACGATATCTCCGGGGCGGGCAAGCCTGAGCGCTGCGGCATGCGCCGGAAGGGGTTCTACATGAATGCCGCTCCATCCTTTTTCATGAAAGGCTCGGCTGACCGAGTCGATGTCGGGATGAGATGCGCCAATGTCGATATAAAAACCACGAGGTACTGATCGAAGCGCTCGATAAAGGATAACATCTTCAAAGTTTTGTGCATAACTGATGAACATGGTGCCGACTAACCCGATACTTTATAGTGAGACGAAATCATACTGCTGTATCCTTTGTTGCTGATAGTCGCGTGAGTCGTTTCAGCTAAAGCGTTATCGTAGTTATCAGCAGTTGAGTCTAAGGTGGGCTTGACGCCTGCCTGAGTCAATCGGTGACTATTGCAATTCATTTACATAGCCAAAACTGCGAAAGTCATCTTCAAATACTTCAACCAACAATTTCTGGGTTCCGGCATCTAATAAGCGCTTCAAAGGGGGCCGGCGCGAAGCATTTATCACAGGCAAAGAAGCTTCATTCAGGCCAAGCTGGCGGCAAACGGCGGCAAAATCGTCGACAAGCCGTTCATATCTCATCAGATGAATGTCAAGCCCCGCACTCAACTTAAGGAAGCTCAGTTGGGACGGCACGCTGGAGAGAAGAAATTTGCGGAACTCGTTCTTGCTGAAGCGATCTCTTGCATCTTCGGAGTTATCTTCAAGCCAAGAAATTTGCTTATGGATAAGCGTCTGTTTCATAAAAAAATAAATTGATATCGCTCGGTCGATCGGGTTTCTAACGGTGCCGAATAGAAAATAATCGGAAATGCTTTCGCCCAGCAATTCACTCCACTTATCAACCGAGAAGTGCTTAATGCTGCCGTAGATTGGGTCAATGGGCCAAAAGTTTTCGCTTACGCCAAAACCTTTGGGGGAGTTCGCCGCCACGAACTGAATATCCGTGTAAGTTTGCAGTGCGGTAGAAACCGAATTGCCTCCCGTTTTTGGGACGTGAATGAAAAGAAAGTTTTTTGTGCGTGAAATCATTTGAACCTAGATTATGATTTTGTCTTCTTTGTCCGACATTCCCAAAGTGGCCCACCGCTTGACAACACCCATGGTGTCGGGGAATGATGTTTTATAAAAATGCAAAACACGCACAGTCAGTCCCTCAACCCCATTTGCCTACGCTCCTCAATCGCTTCCCGAAATACCTCCTGCACTTCAGTGGCTGCCTTGTCCCATGAAAAAAGTTTGGCACGCTCTTTAGCATGAGCACTGAGTGCTGCATGCAAGGTGTGGTTGGTGAGAGCTTGAGTCAGGCCAGCCGCTATCGAGCCGGTGTTTAATGGATCGACAAAAATCGCTGCATCCCCCGCCACCTCGGGTAAAGAGGATATGTTTGATGTCAACACAGGGACACCAAAGGACATCGCCTCCAATAGAGGAAGCCCAAAACCTTCATAGAGCGAAGGCATCGCCAACATATAAGCGTGTGCATACAAAGTGGAAAGTTGTTCATCGGTTACGAATCCTGTCATGCACACTGAACGATCAAGGCCGAGGCCATGTACCAGCGAAGGTAAATCAATTTTGCCCCAGCCCTTACCACCTGCAATCACCAGTTGATAGCGATCCTTTAAGCTTTCAGGAATGCTTCCAAAGGCCTCCAATAAGCGCTCCAGATTCTTACGCGGCTCCAGAGTGCCCACAAAAAGGAGATATGGACGGTTTATGCCCAATGCTTGTAACGACTCCCGTCCGTGCGGCTGAGGCATCGTTGTCGGCCCCAAATGCACTACGCGTACCCGTCCCCGTATCTGTGGAAACTCCGATTCAAGGTCAGCCTTAGTGCTGGCCGAAACAGCTATCACCCTATCTGCCATCCGCAAGGCTTGGGGCATCAGCCATTGGTCCATCACACGGTTCGTCGGCCGCATGGTTTCGCTCGCATGGCGCCAGACCAGGTCATGAACGGTGACCACGCGCGCCACTCTGGCAGGCAGCAGACGTGGAATGCGGTGTGTCGTACCCCAAAATACATCCACAGCGTCAAGACTGGCCCAATAAGGCAATAAGGACTGCGACCACAACATGCGGAACATCCGATGACGCCATGCAGCAACTCGCAAGCTGGTGCGCTTATCTTGCCAGCCGGACTCCACCGGCTTGCCTACTGTGTAGAGACAGAGCTCGGCCTGCTGCCGCTTCAAAGCACGCACCATCTCGGCCGTATATCGCCCAATTCCCATTAGAGGGGCTGAAAGGAGACGCGCGTCTACACCTATTCTCATCGGCTGAGGCCTGTGACGCGATAGGGGTTGCGCGGGTAGAACGGCGTCCCCCCCCCCTGAGGAATCGCCTGCACCTTGCCAAACATCTCGGACGTGCTGGCCTGGTAAAAGCGAAACTTCGGGTTTGCCAAGCGGATGGCCTCAAGTAGGTTCAGCGCGCCAGCTCCGGTGACCTGTGCCGTGGTGTTGGGCTGCTCGAAACTTACGCCCACGAAGCTTTGCGCCGCCAGATTGTAGATCTCATCAGGATGCACCCTCTGAACCAGCGAGATACTTGCACACAGATTCCGTGAGGTCGTACTCAACCAAATGTAAGTTGAGATGATGCTGGAGACCCAACTCTTCGATGCGCCAGTGGTTGACGGAGCTGGTGTGGCGGGAAGTCCCATAGACAACATATCCCTTTTCGAGCAGAAGTTGACAAAGATAAGCGCCGTCCTGACCAGTAATACCAGTAATCATTGCCATGGTCACTTTCTCTCCTTTTGAGGAGCACGAATAATCACTCCAAGAGATGTAGAAACGTATTCGCCAGCAAGCTGCAGCCTCAGATGTGGCTCATCGAGATATGGGGGTAGATCGACATAGCGCTCCAGTTCATCTTCACCAGATGAGAAATCTATGGGATCAACCTCAAAACCTTCAGACTTGAGTTCATCAACCAACATCTCAATGTCACAGCGTCTAAAAATTACAAAACTCGGATTGTTATCTAAAGTTTTTGAATTAGAAGTAACGTTATATTCGGTTGTATGAACAGCCATACCTCCCGGCTTCAATAATCGTGCTGAGTTCATGACAAAATCCAGTCCTTTGCGGATAGAGCCAAGATGCTCAAAAGCACAAGATGACCAGCAGAAGTCAAAAGCCCCAATATCTTGTGGAATGTGATTCATGTCCAC
>CAIRGS010000038.1 GCA_903878125.1 uncultured Nitrosomonadales bacterium
AACAATATGTGCGGATAAAGGAATTCCTGTTGTACAGGCCTATCCAGAATCGCCTTCAACAAAGGCATTTATGGCCGTTGCCGAAAGATGTGCCAAATTCCTGGGCGCTAGCACAGAACAGGATGGGGTCGGTGCTTCTGCGAATGCAACCGCCGATGTTACAACTCCATCAATAGTGAGTTAAGGATGAATATTCATGCTGTTCGCCGGTGGCATGGCCTTGTTGGTGCTGTCATCGTGTTTTTTTTGGGCTATCTTTTGGTTTCAGGGTTACCTTTAAATCATGTTGAGATACTTAAATTAGATAAGCAGGAAGTCAACTATCCTTGGCTTATGCGCTGGTATGGGATTCATGTTGCTGATCCAACTCAAGGGTATTTGCTCGGGAAAAGCTATTTCTCTTGGGAAGACGACAAATGGGTTTTAAACGATAAATTATTGTCCAGTAGCGCGGGGCAACCAATTGGCGCAGTCGAGGTTAATGGTGTAAGTTATGTTGCGACTGCCACCACCCTTTACTTGTATCAATCTGATGGACAGTTGTTAGACAAGGTGGAAAAACAATCGCTACCCGCTCATCCAATTTTAGCGCTTGGTAAAATGGGTAGCAACGTTATGCTGCAAACCCCCTCTGCCGTATTTGCCAGCACTGATGGTCAGAGTTGGAAAAAATCAAGCGCCACTGGGATGACGTTGTCTTCTCTGCAGAATCTTCCTGACGATGTTAAGCGTCGCTCGGCTGACATTCTTTCACCGGGCATATCGCTACAGCGTTTATTGTTGGACGTGCATAGCGGCCGTATATTTGGGCGCTATGCAGTATGGGTGATGGACGTTGCGTCACTTGTATTGCTTGCGTTGGGTTTAAGCGGGTTTTGGCTTTATTGGAAGTTAAGGTGACAGGAGTTATGCGATTTTATATATGGCATTGACAGCCAGATGCGATGGCAGGGGAAAAGAATCGCCGAACGCTACACTTCCGGTTGACTGAAAGGACTGCTTTAAGCTATTCTCGAAAGTAATTAGGGCTGCTAAGAAACAACCGAAAATTTCCCTGTGTTGTGTCTCCTGGTCGAGTGCCTGCGGGACTGTCAGTCCGTGCGATTGTCTATATTAAGCCACGGAGATATCATGAAAAATGATCAAAAAATTGAAGAGTTGAACCAGTCTGTGGGTATAGAGTGCTGGTCGGCGGAACAAATACAACAAGCACAAATAGTAGCTGCGAAGGAAGCTGGATTTGGAGGAATAACATTCCGCGATAAATCGGGTACTCCTGAAATGGTGGTGCTACCGGCAGGAAGTTATGGCATGGGCGAGGCATTTGAGAAGCACAGGGTTTCCTTTGCCCGTCCCTTTGCGGTAGGGAAATATCCGGTTACGGTCGAAGAGTGGAAGCATTTTGTCGAGAGGTTGCGGCCTGAAGATGAGATGCTGCCGGGTGTTGGAGCGGGGTATTTGGCAGGCACAGGAACAGTACGTGGGCACAACAAGGTTTTACTCAAGACCCCTACGAAGGCAACTGAATTACATCACGAAGTTTTAAGTGATGTTAAAGAGACTAACAGCGACTTGCCGGTAACCAATGTCAATTGGTTTGATGCGCAGGATTACGTGCGTTGGCTATCGTCTCAGACAGGCCATACTTACCGCTTACTGACTGAGGCTGAATGGGAATACGCATGTCGTGCAGGATCAGTGACTGAATACTATTGGGGTGATGAGATAGGTCATAATAATTGTAATTGTCAAGACAGCGAGAGCGATTGGAGCTGTAAAAGTGCCTCGCCCGTGGGCAGTTTTAAACCTAACACTTTTGGCCTGTATGACATGCTGGGAAACGCATGGGAATGGGTGGAAGATCCATGGCATGAAAATTACGCAGGGGCTCCGGACGACGGAACGGCTTGGATGTCCGAAGGCAACCGGCAGTGGCGCGTGTTACGCGGGGGTTGTTGGGATAGCGATCCGCGG
>CAIRGS010000039.1 GCA_903878125.1 uncultured Nitrosomonadales bacterium
ATTCCAATTACGAAATATGCGTGATTGTGCAAAAAGGCAAGTTCAACCCGCTTTGGTTTGCCCTTTCGGGCTGCTCCTTGGGCATTTCGCCCGCCATTTGCCCGCTATGGGCGCACCTGTGCCATCAATCGATTTCGAGACAAGTAAATATTCGCCAATGCCAGCGCGGTAAATGCGCGACCGGCATTCTTAGCTAAACCACGGTAGCGCACTTTGGTAAAACCCCACAGTCGTTTGATCACGGCGAAGACGTGTTCGACGCGGGCTCTTATCTTTGACTTGTTGCGGTTCTTGCGGCGCTTGACCTCATCGACCTCGCCGCCAGCCTTACGGGTGCGACAGTTGGTGAAGTCGCGGGCCTTGGGCGCTTTGCTGTGGATCAAACCCTTCTGACTGGCATAGGCGCTATCACCATAAACGCGCTGCTCATGACCATGCAACAAATCAGGCAGGGGATGTTTGTCATGCACGTTGGCCGGGGTGACGACGGCGCTGTGCGCCAGGCCGCTTTGACTGTCCACGCCAATGTGCAGCTTCATGCCAAAGTACCACTGTTGCCCCTTGCGAGTCTGGTGCATTTCAGGATCGCGTTTCTTCTCGACGTTCTTGGTTGAGCTGGGGGCAGCAATGATGGTGGCATCGACAATCGTACCGGTCTTGAGTGTCATGCCGCTGCCTTGAAGTACGCGTCCGACTTCGGCGAAGAGTTGCTCATTGAGGTTGTGCTTCTCCAGCAGACGACGAAACTTGAGTAGTGTCGTGGCATCCGGTACGGCTTCGCATCCCAGGTCAATTCCGGCAAAATGGCGCAAGCTGGTAATGTCGTAGAGCGCTTCTTCACAGGCAAAGTCGGCCAGATTAAACCAGTGCTGGATAAAGTGGATGCGCAGCATACGTTCAAGTCCAATCGGGGGACGGCCATTGCCTCGCTTCGGGTAGTGCGGTTCGATCACGGCACACAGATCAGCCCACGGCACGATGCGGTTCATCGTGTCCAGGAATTCGTCGCGCCGTGTCGGCCTGCGGTGCTGTTCAAATCCAGTTTCGTATTTCGCCGCCATCGCCAGAGTCTGTTGTTTCATTGCCGTACACCATGTTTGTCTACTACGGCTATAACGCGCGACCTGTGAGATCGGTGGACTTAATCAGCGTAGCCTTAGACCTGATTCGCGCGATGATGTCGCATTCCCCCCTTTTGCAAATGGGGAGGCCGGTTAAATTTACTTGATATTCACGCAAGGAGAGTTCAACCTCCGTTTCTACTATCATGAAGCCAGTCTGTTGAGAGGAGAAAAAAATGGAACAGCAACGGTATATCGTGTGGCTTGAGTCATTGCGGATGAGCGATGTGGCCACAGTGGGTGGCAAGAATGCGTCGCTTGGAGAAATGATCAGCCAGCTTGCCCATCTCGGGGTGCGTGTGCCGGGTGGCTTTGCTACCACGGCCGCAGCCTATCGTGATTTTCTCGCGCAGAGTGGTTTGGATAAGCGCATTCGCGCAGTTCTTGAGGATCTTGCTGTGACCGATGTGACCGCGCTGGCTGAGGTTGGTAGCCGGATACGCCAGTGGATTGTGGACACGCCTTTGCCGCCGCGTTTGGAAAGTGAAGTACGCGTCGCTTATGGAAAGATGCAGGCCGAGGCCGGTGTGGATATTTCCTGGGCCATTCGTTCCTCTGCCACGGCGGAAGATTTGCCGGACGCTTCTTTCGCCGGGCAGCAGGAAACTTTTCTCAATATTAATGGCGTGGATCATGTCTTGTCAGCCATTAAGCTGGTGTTCGCCTCGCTATATAACGATCGTGCCATTGCCTACCGTGTTCACCAGGGATTTAAACATCAGGATGTTGCATTGTCGGCAGGCGTGCAGCGCATGGTGCGTAGCGATTTAGGCGCAAGTGGCGTGATGTTTACGCTGGATACTGAGTCTGGTTTTGATCAGGTGGTACTCATTAATTCCGCATATGGGCTAGGCGAAACGGTCGTGCAAGGTGCGGTCAACCCGGACGAATTTTATGTGTACAAGCCTGCATTAAAGCAAGGCAAGGCTGCGGTGATCAGCCGAAATCTTGGCGGCAAGGCGATAAAAATGATATTCGGTGCAGGACTCGAAACAGGGCGTTCAGTTCTCACAGTAGAAGTGCCGCCGGCTGAGAGGCAGCACTTCTCCATTACCGATGCAGAGGTGGAAGAGCTGGCGCGTTATGGGCTGATCATTGAGCAGCATTATGGCCGCGCGATGGATATCGAGTGGGGCAAGGATGGGTTGGATGGCAAGCTTTATATATTGCAGGCACGGCCAGAGACGGTGCAGTCGCATGAAACTCAAGGCAAGCTGAGGCGTTATCGGTTAAAGCAACAGTCCAAAATATTGGTCAGTGGACGTGCCGTCGGGCAACGCATAGGCAGCGGCCCGGTATGTTTGGTAGCGGATGCCAGCAAGATGAACCAAGTGCAGGCAGGCGACGTGCTGGTGACGGATATGACCGACCCTGATTGGGAGCCGGTAATGAAGCGCGCGTCTGCGATTGTCACCAACCGGGGAGGGCGCACCTGTCATGCGGCCATAGTGGCGCGCGAACTAGGCATCCCGGCGGTAGTGGGATGCGGCGATGCAACGCAAATTCTTGAACATGGCGATGCGGTGACAGTTTCTTGCGCCGAGGGAGATATCGGCAAGGTGTATCAGGGTAAGCTCGACATCGAGGTGTTGGATTTGGCGCTGGATGAAATGCCGACTCCGCCAATTAAAATCAGTCTGAATGTGGCGAACCCGGAATTGGCGTTTGAGTCCAGCCGTCTGCCCAATGCTGGTGTGGGGCTGGCGCGGCTGGAATTTATCATCGCACGGATGATAGGCGTACATCCCAGGGCGGTGCTCGACTATCCCAATTTGTCGGCGGAATTAAAAGTGCAGGTGGAGGCAAAGACCGCAGGCTATGTCACGCCGGTAGATTTTTATGTTGGGAAGTTGGCCGAAGGCATAGCCATGCTGGGCGCGGCTTTCGCACCTAAACCAGTGATCGTTCGCTTTTCGGATTTCAAGTCCAACGAATATTCCAGCTTGCTCGGGGGGGTTCAATACGAGCCGAATGAAGAAAATCCGATGATCGGTTTACGTGGCGCTTCACGTTACATCGTAGACAGCTTCCGTGATTGTTTTGCGCTGGAGTGCCGTGCCATACGCCGGGTACGCGAAGAAATCGGGCTGACCAATATTGAAGTGATGATTCCCTTCGTACGCACGCTGGACGAAGCCGAGATGGTGATAAAAGAACTGGCTAAAAATGGCTTGCGACGGGGCGAGAACGGTTTGCGCCTGATAATGATGTGCGAGATTCCTTCCAACGCATTGCTGGCCGAGCAGTTCCTGGAATTTTTCGATGGTTTTTCCATTGGTTCAAATGACCTGACCCAGCTTACTCTCGGCATAGACCGTGAATCGGGGCTGATAGCGGGGGCATTCGATGAGCGTAATCCGGCAGTGAAGGTGTTGCTCAGCATGGCGATTCAGGCTTGCCGCAAGGCCAATAAATACATCGGTATTTGTGGACAGGGGCCGTCCGATTATCCGGATTTGGCGCAGTGGCTGGTAGAGCAGGGTATTGAGGCGGTTTCGTTGAATCCGGATACCATCGTGGAGACATGGCTATATCTGGCTGAACAGGCCGCTAAAAAATAATAGGCAAAGTTATATCTCAAGCATGCCGCCTTGACAGGTATGTACTTGCTCCAATCGCGTCAGGGTTGGCAGCAGGTTGAGGCCAATTTCTTTTTTTAAAATAGCCGCCTTCTCCTTCAAGTCATCCATCGAAATGCAGACTGGTTCGCCCGCTACGGCAAAGGCAATGGCATTGCCACTGTCACAGGAAGGAAAAGCCAGGGCGCGGCCATCAAAGGCGCTGCGGATGCGTTCGACACTGTCCTTGAAGCCACGGCTGTGCCCCAAAAGATTGACGGCCATGATGCCAGCTTCGCTCAGGTGGGCGCGTGCAACCTGATAGAACGGCGAGGTGTCGAGGGCGCCAGCGCGGGCATTGGCATCAAATCCATCCACCAGGATCAGGTCATAGGTCTGGTCGCTATTGACGAGAAATTCGGCACCATCACCAATCACTATTTTCAATCGCTTGGGGTCTTCCGGCAGCTTGAAGAATTGTCGGGCGGCAGCAACTACTGAGGGTTCGATTTCTACCACAGTGAGGTTGGCCAGAGGTTGGTTGCGATAAAGAAACTTGGTGAGCGAAGCGGCACCGAGACCAATCAATAATACCTTGCGGGGAAAACGAGTCTCATCGCGTAATAGTAAGCTCGCCATCATTTCTTTGGTGTAATCGAGCTCCAGGTTCCATGGACGCGCGATGCGCATCGCACCTTGGGTCCACTCAGAACCAAAGTGCAAGGTGCGGATACCGGATTCCTCGCGAATATCAATTGAGACGCTCATAATTTTTACCGTAACTTGTGTTTGTTGTGCAGGTGCTGTGCATGGATGCCGGTCTGAGTGATGAAGCTATTTGCCTTATGTTATCCATTGGTTCAATAACCAGCGCGCCCACTCTGTCACCTCAGTAGCTGTCATGCCGATTGTAACTTTTTGTTTTGCTATTGCATCACCTGCCGCGCCATGCAGGTGCACTGCCAACAATAAGGCTTGATCCACATTTAACCCTTGGGCGATAAAGGCGGCGATCATGCCAGTCAACACATCGCCCATGCCGGGGCTGCTCATACCGGGGTTGCCGGTCTTGTTTACAACTATTTTGCCATTGCTAGTGACGCACAGGCTGTGAGCACCTTTCAGTACCACGGTGCTATGGAAACGTTTAGCCAGTTCCTGTGCGGCTTCGGCGCGTGCGGCCTGTACCGCTTCAGTGTTGCAGCCGAGCAGGCGTGCGGCTTCTCCTGGATGCGGGGTCATTACGCTGGCATTCTTGCGTGCAATTAATGCAGTGCGCAAATCCGGGCGGAGGGCGAGAATGTTAAGTGCGTCAGCATCCAGTACCAGTACGGTATCCAGCTTGAGCGCATCTTGCAAAATTTGCTGGGCAGCATCGTCATGCCCCAAACCGCAGCCGATGGCCAGCACATCCAGCTTGGGTAGGCGCAAGGCAGCTTGTGCGCTATGCAGCATTAACTCGGGTTGCAATATATCGACACTCGGGGCGTTGTTCGCAAGTAAGCCCACATGTACGCAGCCAGCTCCAAGCTTTAGCGCCGCACGCGCAGCCAGCAACGGTGCGCCGACCATGCCGCTGGCACCTCCTATGACGGCCACTGTGCCAAACTTGCCCTTATGGCTGTCAGGCGGGCGAGGGGAGAGAAACGCGGCGACTTGTTTTTGCGTAATGGTGGGGATGCGCGGCGCGGCTGGCATGAATGAATTTTCCTTCGAGTGCAAATGAGGTCACATAGTATAATGGCAAGCTGTTTTTAACAGCCCCTGAGAGTCTGTTTATGTTTCGCGTGTCCCCTGGCAAGTCCTCGCTGTCTTCCTTCCGTCTCGATAAATTGCGTGCTGTCGTTTGCAACGCCCTTCCAAATATACATATAACAAATGCATGCCATTGGTATTTCGTGGCGCTCAATGCGGATTTGTCAGCCACTGAAGCCAGCTTGCTGGATAAGTTGCTTGATTTGGATGATGCGGGAGAGCTTAGTGGCAAGGGCAAGTTGCAACATCTGCTGGTTGTGCCGCGCTTGGGCACCATCTCGCCGTGGTCCTCCAAGGCCACGGATATTGCGCAGCATTGCGGTCTACATAGGGTTGAGCGCATTGAGCGCGGCGTTGTGTACTCAGTCAAGACCAAGGATGGCAAAGCGCTGACCCAAGCAGAATTGAAAGTGTTGCTGCCGCTACTACATGACCGCATGACAGAATCCGTGTTTGATCCTGTGGTTAATCTCAAAACAGGCTTCAATGATGTGGCAAAGAAGATTTTCCGTCATGGTGAGCCATTGCCGCTCGCTACTGTGGACATCATGCACGGCGGTAGTGCGACGCTGGCAGCGGCTAATATCGAGATGGGACTGGCATTGTCCAGCGATGAGATTGACTATTTGGTGGAGAGTTTCCATCGAATAGGGCGCAATCCTACCGATGTAGAGTTAATGATGTTTGCTCAGGCGAACTCCGAACATTGCCGCCACAAAATCTTCAATGCCGATTGGGTGATAGACGATGAGCAGCAGGCGATCTCGCTGTTCGGCATGATCCGCAATACCCATAAGTTGCATCCTGAAGGGACGGTGGTTGCGTATTCCGATAATTCATCTGTGATCGAAGGAGCGCGCATTGAGCGCTTCTATCCGCGCGCCGATGGCGGCTATGCCTACAATGATGAGTTGACGCACACGTTGATGAAAGTGGAAACGCATAACCATCCCACGGCCATCTCGCCTTTCGCCGGTTCGGCCACCGGGGCGGGTGGCGAGATCCGCGATGAAGGCGCGACCGGTACCGGCTCCAAACCCAAGGCAGGGCTAACCGGGTTCTCTGTGTCCAATTTGAATATCCCTGGCTTTGAACAGCCGTGGGAAATTTATAGCAGCGCTCTCGCTAACCCCCTGCCGGGTGGAGAGGGAGCTCATCCGATTTATGGCAAGCCGTCACGCATTGCTTCCGCCTTGCAGATCATGCTGGAAGGTCCACTTGGTGGTGCAGCGTTCAATAATGAATTTGGCCGTCCCAATCTGGCCGGTTATTTTCGCACTTTTGAAGAGACCGTCAACGACGAGGTACGGGGTTATCACAAGCCCATTATGCTGGCCGGAGGGGTGGGCAGTATCGCGGCGCAGCATACGCACAAGCATGCATTGCCTGTGGGCGCGCTGCTGATCCAACTAGGCGGGGCAGGGATGTTGATCGGTCTGGGTGGTGGTGCGGCATCCAGCATGGATACCGGTGCCAATGCGGAAAATCTGGATTTTGCTTCGGTGCAGCGCGGTAATCCCGAAATGCAACGTCGCGCGCAGGAAGTGATTGACCGTTGCTGGCAGATGCGTGAGAACAATCTCATCTTGTCCATACACGATGTCGGTGCGGGCGGCATCTCCAACGCTTTGCCGGAACTAGTGCATGGCGGAGGACGCGGTGCACACTTTGAATTGCGCGCCGTTCCTTCTGAAGAGCGAGGTATGTCGCCGATGCAGATTTGGAGCAACGAAGCGCAGGAACGCTATGTGCTGGCGATTGATCCGGCACGTTTGGATGAATTTAAAGCCTTGTGCGAGCGTGAACGCTGTCCGTTCGCTGTGCTGGGGCACGCGATTGCCGATGACCAATTGATCGTACATGACAAATTGTTTGAAAATAATGCAGTGGATATGCCGTTGTCGGTATTGTTGGGCAAGCCACCTAAAATGACGCGCAACGTAAAGCGCGAGGCTGTGAAGCTTCCTGCATTTGATGTCAGCAAAATAAATCTTAAAGATGCAATCGAGCGCACGTTGCGCCTACCCTCCGTGGCCGACAAAACTTTCCTTATCAGCATCGGTGATCGCACAGTGGGTGGCTTGACTGCACGCGACCAGATGGTGGGGCCATGGCAAGTTCCAGTCGCGGATGTGGCAGTGACCTTGATGGGCTTCAATACGGCATTGGGTGAGGCTTTTGCCTTGGGTGAGCGCACTCCGCTGGCGGTGTTGAACGCTCCGGCTTCCGGACGAATGGCTGTGGGAGAGGCGATTACCAACATTGCAGCGGCGCGCATCGAAAAGATCGGCGACATCAAGCTGTCGGCCAACTGGATGGCGGCTGCCGGTCATCACGGAGAAGATGCTGCGCTCTTTGACACCGTGCGTGCGGTGGGCATGGAACTGTGTCCGCAACTCGGCATTAGCATTCCGGTAGGCAAGGACTCCATGTCCATGCGCACAGCATGGCAGGATGGCATCGAGAAGAAGGCGGTAACGGCTCCGTTATCGCTCATCGTGACAGCCTTCGCGCCGTGCATGGATGCACGTTTGACATTGACGCCGCAATTGGCAGCCAATTTGGAAACCGTATTGCTACTGATTGATCTGGGCGAAGGCAAGAATCGTATGGGCGGCTCGGCGCTGGCGCAGGTATATAAACAGGTCGGTAATGTTGGACCCGACCTA
>CAIRGS010000040.1 GCA_903878125.1 uncultured Nitrosomonadales bacterium
AGACCAAGTGCCTGGGTTGTGTCATTGTTCAACAAATCAGTTTATTGGTCAGGTCAAGCGTCTGGGCAACGCCTCAAATCCCCATAGTCCGCCTCTTCTGATTAACACTCGTACCACCAACCCGCGGTTTCCTCCCTCGAGACTTGTCCGACGCCTGCCACAGAGTTCTAGTGCAGCTGGATAGTCCTGTGCTTGAGGGCAGGCATCTGACAACCCTTAACATTTGGCGACTATGACCTCGTTAAAAATATTACAAAGCCGAATGGCCGGTATTGAGATTCGTGTTTTGAAACCGACGAATAACTGGTAACTGCAAATTTTTGCCCTTCGCGAATGGTAGCTTTGTGGTGTGCACTTTGGCAAAATGAATTGCTTTGTGCCAATAGCGGATACTCAGGTACCTGTCACTCCCCCAAGCAATTCCCCCCATCAGGCAAACGACGATTATCTCTGGATCGGGCTAGATGTAACGCCTTACCTTCATGGCGATTGTGCTGACGCCCAGGAAAGCGACGCCCATGAGGACGAGCGTGATGGGCCAACCCAAAGAATTTGCGAAATATTGCGCGGTGTAAAACCCGATGAAGCCGAACATGGCAACGACAGTAGTGAATAACAGCGCACGGCTTTGCAGCACCACGCAGGCATAGAGCATCGACGCTGTTACTGCGAGATAGAGAAGTTCGGCGGGCGTGTTGCGCACGAGGTCGAACAAGCCGCTATAGGCCATGATCGATCCGCCTAAATAGCCGAAACCTGTCAGGCGCGAATACCGCCCCGCCCTCTGCAGGCCATGGGCAGCCGACATCACGCACACGCCAGTGAGCAGACTCGCCCAGTTCGCGGCGGTTGAAATGGCGATGCGGTCGAACAGGCCGCCGTTCAGCCAGCAGATCCCGATCAACAAAGCGGGTTCCGCGAATATGCGGTGAGACGTGTTCTCAAGTGCGGTGGCGACCAGGAATAGCGAGGTGCCAAGGACAATGGCGATGAAAGCGATCGGGACGCCGAGCAGATCGAAGCCCACTTGCAAAAATCCATACACAAAAAAGAGTGCCGTAAATGCCAGCATCGTGATCCCGTATTTGCTGAGCAGCGCACCTTGGTGCAGGGCCATAACAACGAATACGAAGAGCACTGAGGCACGCCAGTTGTCGCCGTCCGGGAACAACTCGTGGATGAGTACGAACCAGCCACTTGTCAGCATAAACACGGAGGCTAGCGCAAGCGGCAGGATGAGCCTCGGATATTTTTTCTCATGCAGAACGGAAACCAGCACGATGAGCAGAATATAGCCAACGCCTAGCGTCACAAAAACCCGCATCACACTGCCCATGCTCTCCCAGAATGTACCGATATAGGCACTGATGCCCGAGACAATGAAAATTGCGCCGAGATAAGTGAAGAGGGTCTTGGCGATATCGCCGCTGCTGCGCCGAACGGGCACAGGCCGGAAAGCGGCAGGCGCATGAAAGGTGGCTTCGACTTCGGCGGGCGTAATGTTATAGCTGTGCATGAGCTGCGCGATGCTTTCCAGTGCGCCAGGCTTATCAGTTACGCTTTTCGCGCCAAGGATTCCAGCCACCAGCAGCCAGCCCCACCATCCGCCACCAATCAGCACGCATATGACGATCAGGACTAACAGCCAAATCATGGCGACACTACCCAGCCGATGAAGCGTTTGTTGCTGTAATACATACTGTCTGCATTCGGCAGGCGGATGCTGCGCCCGTTTTTCTTCAGTACCGCTTCTTTGCGGTAGCGCGAGGAATAAAACAGCTCGGTGAAGACATCGCCCGAATAGCCATTCATGCCTGCGCTGAATTCGTATCCGTCCGGCGCAATGCTGGATGCATTGATCGTCAGTTCTGCAAGATCGGGAACACTGATCGGAGTGATTTTTGCAACCGCCTCGGGAGTAGTGGTGCCCTGTCCGCTGGCAGCGAGGCCGGGTGGCAACATGATGGTGATTTCTTTCACCGCCCCAGTTTTGGGACTGTAACGCCAGAGACGTGGGTTCTGGTAGCCCAGTAAACTGCCCTGGTAGACGACCTGAATCTTCTGGTTTGCCACGGCGATCTGCACACCATTTGGGTAATTGTTGTATTCGGTCGCGTAAAGTATGTCGTATTGCGGGGGTGCTACTAGGAGGGTGGGTATCCCCGAAATCAGCAGGAATACAACAACGAGTAATAGGGGAAAACCTAGGCCAAAAGTGATGGTGGGGTTCTCGCGGAGAAATGTTTTCATGCCAACCCCTTCTTTATAGCGGAGACTTTATAACGTTTAAACCAAAGGATAGAAATTTTAACCGGATGCCGCCGATTATCTCTGATTGTTGTGGCTCGGTCAATGCCGGGGATTGAATCAGAACATCTCATGTTCGGGTCGAAACCGGCTTGTCAGTAAGTTTCATTCCTGGCAATAAAATATTTCGGCTGGTTGCAGCAGGATGAACTTCTTGAAAACAAGGTGGAGAATGGCAGCTAACGAGTGTTACAGCAGCCATTTGTATCGGCAAGGCCTGAAAAGCAAAAAACGCGCCAACAGCTGCCCGTCGCGACTGGCCGCTTTGTGGCAATGAATATGGCAGAATGAAGTTCGGCAATTTGCGAATTACAGTCTTTGCGCGAACGTTATTATTCATATCTTATTTACATTTTTAAAACATGAACATGTTTTCGAACAACAAGGTAACTGATTTTTTTAGTTAATGAGTATAAGTATTTATACGGATTGAAACGGTGAATAAAATATGAAAAACTGAATACTGACGTAAGTAGGGCGAATCTTTACGCCCCCCATTCAATCATAATAAGCAGGGAACCCTATGCCACTTCCAACCAAATCCCAAAGACTCGGACTCGGTCTTTCCGGCGGCGGCTTCCGCGCCTCCTTTTACCACATTGGCGTATTGGCGCAGATGGCGGAGCAGGGACTGTTGCGTCACGTAGAGGTTATATCCACGGTATCGGGCGGATCCATCATCGGGGCGCTATATTACCTGCATGTTAAAAAACTACTGGAAGCCAAACCAGACAGCAACATCACCAACCAAGACTATGTGGATATCGTCAAAACCATCGAAATGGATTTCTTGAAGGCGACGGAGAAGAACATCCGCATGTCCACCTTCGCCAGTTTCTCGGCCAATTTTAGGATGATTTTCCTAAATTACTCTCGCAGCGACCGCATCGCCGAATTGTACAACAACTGGATATACCAGACGGTATTGGGGAATGTCAGTAACCCTGTGCAGATGCAGGAGTTGAAAATATATCCTCCCAGCCAGCCTGGCTTCTACCCAAAAATCGACAATCAAGGTCGGCAGGCAAAAGTCCCCATCCTCGTCCTCAACGCCACCACTCTGAACACTGGTCGCAACTGGGAGTTCACCGCCCAGACCATGGGCGAACCCCCCACATCGCCACTATGGGACCGGATAGACAAACAACCTATCCGGCTGCGGCGGGCAGACGGCTATCCCGATATGATCGCTGTCCCGATCAACCAGCAGCAATTCCCCCTCGGCCATGCCGTGGCGGCCTCGGCCTGCGTGCCTGCGCTATTCGACCCCTTAGCAGTCAGCAATCTCTATCGCGACAAGGAGAAAAACGAGGATATTCGGGCGCAACTGGTGGACGGAGGCGTGCATGATAACCAAGGTGTCGAAGGACTGTTGCGCAATGACTGCACCTGTTTCGTGGTCAGTGACGCAGGAGGCCAATTAGCGTCGTTGAATAATCCGGGGGTCGATCCCGTTTCCGTGTTGCTGCGCGTCAGCAGCGTCTTGCAAAGCCGGGTCAGGACGGAAAGCCTCCTGCATCTGTTCGACACGCAAGGCAACGATAATGTCGCTTTCATGAATTTGCGCCACGGTTTGGGGGTTCGCAGGATTGCCTGGGTTGATCAAAAAAACCAGCAATCTCCCGATGAAGTCATACCGCCCAACAGCCAAAACTTCGGCATCCACCCCGACGTGCAGGACAGCCTCTCGAAGATGCGCACCGACTTGGATGCTTTCACCGAGGTCGAAGCCTATTCACTGATGCTGGATGGCTATCGCATGAGCAAGGGTGAACTGGATCACTTTATGGAAAACTCCCGCTGTGCGAACATCAAAAAGCCCGAGTCACTGCCGCATGAGGAAAACTGGACGTTTCTGACCATCGATGTCTGGGCGCGCGATCCAAAGCCTGATTACCTGAAACAACTGAAAGTAGCCCAATCCATCTTTGGCAAAACGTTGCTGCTAATACCTTGGCTGTGGATTCCTTTTTTTGCAGCCATCGTGCTAGCGCTTTATGCCTTCTGGCCACAAGTTTTGGCACTGCTGGCTAGTTCTATCCCAGTCACCGCAGTTCTGCTCGCCGTTGGCTTGTGGCTACTCAACAGCCTCGCGCCGAAACTGCTCAAACTATTTCCCTTCCTGGAACTAGCGCGTCCCCAAGCGGCATTGGCCAAAAATGTCCTCAAGGCCATGCTACTGACGATAGGAACGGTGTTCATCATTTTCTATCTCAAAATCATCAATCCACTTTACCTGTGGCGGGGACGGATAGCAAACTTGGGCCTTACTTCCACCCAGCTATGGGGTGAGTTTTGGAAATGGGTAAAATCAGGCTTCGTATAAGGCTACTCATTTACCCTTAAGAGACATTCACGACTGGCGGCTTTAAGCGCAAATTTGTCGTCCTAAATCTTTTCAATGTGTAAAAATTTAAAAGAATAAATACTCTTTTGAGTAAAGTTTCATTTGATGAAATGATTATTTGAGTATTTACACGGTGGTGTTTTGTTTGAAATGGCTGTCAGCTATGTGCCATTAAGAGTCATTCACCAACGGCAGCTTTGTGGCGATCAATATGGTAGTTTTAAATGATGAGCGTGGTTTTCTCCTTATAATTTGAGCAAAAAAATCCTGATCAGGGTGAATTATCAGGCTTAGTTTGTCTTGGGTTAATTGGGGTGATTTATATCTATTGCATA
>CAIRGS010000041.1 GCA_903878125.1 uncultured Nitrosomonadales bacterium
GGTTGCCAATTTAGCAGAAACTGCAACCAACAAGTCTTTACTCGCAGCAAAAAAAGCGGCAATCGCAGTAAATTTAATGATAACAACAACAGATGCAAAGTCGTCTGATGTAGCGTCTAAGGCAGCGTCTGAAGCAGCGGCAGCGGCAGCGGAGGCATCTGCTGCCGCAACTTTATCTTCGACGGCAGCAGAGCAGGCAGCAGACTCTATTATTAAGACGGTTTCTCGTCACTCTGAGTTAGCAGCAATAGAAAATGCGAAGGAAGCAAAATTGGCATCAGAACGGGCATTCGCAGCGGCTGCAGAGGCCGCCAAAATTGCTGGCGATGTATCCTCTGTGCTGAAGACAAAGCAATAAGAAAGCATCCAGCTAAAAGTTGAACGGTCGCTCCAGATGAATTTGACTGGCGGCTGGGTGTCGGTTCGGTACTTCGCAATTGTTAAATTCCTGCCCGAAAGCAGATGTTCTCGAAAGCTCAGTAGGTTGTGCTGAATGTAATGAATCCCGACATCACAAGCTACGGGTGAGCACATGCGTTACCGACGTGCCGATTTAGCGGGAGGCACATACTTCTTCACTGTGAATCCAGCCAAACGGCTCTCCGATTTATTGGTGCGGCATATTGATGACTTGCACGCAGCCATGGAAACGGTGAACGGCACGCATCCGTTGGCTAGTCTGACGGTGGTGGCATTACCCGAACACCTACATGCGATATGGCGCTTGCCGCCAGGCGATACCGACTGTCCGCTGCGATGGTCGCTCATCAAATCCGGGATGATGGCAATCAACGTAAGTATTTTCTAATTCAGAAATGAGTCTGAACGAAGGGCTTTGAATCTGCGAAAAGAACTTTGTTCTGGTTCGGTCTAACTCATAGATGCTTCTTCGTTTTGCCTTGCTGACTTCATTTTTCAAGCCTGTTTTTTCATCGCCGCCGAAATGTCTTTAAACAGTTTTTTTCTTGCGTTACTCAGTGCCAGGGCGGCGTCATTGTCGCTAATTTCTGCTGCCCGCGCATTCACTTGTTCGAGGGTTACTCCATCCTTCAGATGTTGTAAAGGTCGGTAACCGAGATACTCGCCAGCCGTTCAAAGCGCACATCACCGAAAACCAAAAGAGCGCGTTCCATGATCTTCTTGGCTGCAGGCCCGGACAGCGTGCTATGCGGCTCATCTATCTCGGCCAGCAAGGGCACGGCGGGCATTGCCTTCCCGAGCTTGCGGCGGTAGGTATACCGAAAACCGCATTGGCAAGCCGATTTCTTTGGATGGGTGACTATAAAACCGCTGCACGCCTCCAAAACATGCGTGTTCGCTGATCAGGTCAAGCATGGCGCAGCCGCTCAATACAGCACGACGGAACGAATTGATTCGCCGCTTTTCATCAAATCAAAGCCCTCGTTGATGCGCTCCAGCGGCAATGTATGAGTAATCAAATCATCGATATTCAATTTACCTTCCATGTACCAGTCAACAATTTTCGGTACATCGGTACGACCGCGCGCTCCGCCAAAAGCGGATCCTTTCCATTCACGACCGGTGACCAGTTGGAACGGACGAGTGCTGACTTCCTGCCCGGCAGCAGCAACGCCAATGATGAACGATTGGCCCCACCCTTTATGGCAACACTCAAGCGCCTGCCGCATGGTGGTGACATTACCAATACATTCGAAGGAATAGTCAGCTCCACCGTCGGTCAACTGGATTATGTGATTGACGATATCTCCAACTTCTTTCGGGTTCACGAAATCGGTCATGCCGAATTTGCGCGCTATCTCGATTCGCCCAGGATTGATATCGACTCCGATAATCTTGTTGGCCCCCACCATCTTTGCGCCTTGAATTACGTTCAGACCAATGCCGCCCAGTCCAAACACGACCACATTCGCCCCGGCTTCGACTTTAGCTGAAAAAACCACGGCACCAACACCGGTCGTTACACCACAACCGATGTAGCACGCCTTGTCGAATGGCGCATCCTCGCGGATTTTGGCCAATGCAATTTCAGGAACCACGATGTAGTTGGAGAAAGTCGAAGTTCCCATATAGTGATAAATAGGCTTGCCATCGATCGAAAATCGTGAAGTGGCATCCGGCATCAAGCCGCGACCCTGGGTCGAGCGGATGGCTTGACAAAGATTGGTCTTGCGCGACAGGCAGTACTTGCATTGGCGGCATTCCGGGGTATATAGAGGAATGACATGATCATATTTTTTAAGAGAAGAAACACCCGGGCCGACATCTACTACGATGCCGGCTCCTTCGTGCCCGAGGATAGATGGGAAAATACCTTCCGGATCGGAACCCGACAGGGTGTAATAATCGGTGTGGCAAATTCCGGTCGCTTTTATCTCGACCAGCACTTCACCCTCCCTGGGCCCAGCCAGGTCAACCTCTTCAATCGTCAACGGCGCACCGGACTTCCATGCGACTGCAGCTCTTGTTTTCATCAGTTAGCTCCTAAAATAAATCACCCCGCCGCAAGCAGAGAGGTATTAACTGCGCTCTTACAATTTGCTGACTTTTAGCCAGTCTTCGACTTAGCCAGTAAACTTGCCGCTATCGAGTGCAGGGCAATTGTTACCTCAGTTTTTTACTTTCGATTTTAAAAAAACGTCAAATATTTCTTTAAGGCAATGCTGAACAAGTCCGTTCGCGTTGAGCTTGTCGAAACGTACTCCTTGTGAATCAATAAGTTGCTATTGGCTTCGAC
>CAIRGS010000042.1 GCA_903878125.1 uncultured Nitrosomonadales bacterium
GCCTAACTGCTGTTATGTTCATGACGAAGGTCGAGTAGTTAATAATTTCCAAATTTCTTGAGCTTGAATATATTTCAAGAGATGATTAAATGAATTTCAGCGCACGCCTAAAAAAAGAGAATATCAGTATTTTATATTATAGCGCCAGCGTAGTCATTCTTTATTATCCTGCCGGCACGCTAGGCAGGTCGATTGTCTGCGGCATGGGTGAATGTGTTAAGTGATGGATGCAGCATCTCCAGACCAAAGCGAAAAGCTTGAAGCGCATCCGCATCTTGCGCCTAGGTTAGCATTGTCGTTGGATATTTCTGTACTCGTTCTGGGTCATGTAAATGAACGCGCTCGCACTGGAATACATCGCTTTATCGAAAACCTTTTTCAGGGGCTAGTAAATTGCGCAGATGTGGATTTAAATTTAGTTTGTCGATCTGATCATTTGCAACAGTTTGTGAGACACTTCCTGGCCTCAAGACCGGATATCAGAAGTCGCTTTGAAGTGAGTGATATTTCAAAGGTGCAACCTGGTGTTCTGTTGCATTCGCCCTACTATTATCTACCTGAGTTATCAAGCGTAGGACCACGTGTTCTCACTGTGCATGATCTTATTCGGATCAAATTCCCCCAATTTTTCGAGGATTCTGTAGATAATACATTTATTAAGATTATTGAAAATTTGGATGCCAATGATTTTATTACTGTGAACTCGGAGGCGACAAAGGCTGATTTGTGTACGTACGCACCGCATTTATTTCCAGATAGAATCGTTGTAACGCCATTGGCCGCTGACCCCACTGTTTTCTTCCCTTGCGTGGATATTCTTGAGCGGAATAGGGTATATGAGAAATACCATTTAATTCCTTCCGATGGCTATTTATTAAGCGTTGCGACGTTGGAGCCTCGAAAGAATATTGCGCATTTAATAAGAGCTTTTGTCCGCCTTTTGTATGAAGATAAAATATCGAATTTAAAGTTAATTCTGGTTGGTACCAAAGGCTGGAAGTTTAACGAGATATTTGATGAATTGTCTGTCGCCGGAGAAATCCGTGACCGGATCGTGTTGACCGGGTACGTGCCCGATAGCGATATGTCCGCGTTGTATTCAAATGCGATTGCATTTGCATATCCTTCTCTTTATGAGGGTTTTGGCCTTCCGCTTTTGGAAGCTATGCAATGTGGTACACCAGTAATTACCGCTGATAACTCGTCTTTGCCGGAGGTGGTGGGTACCGCTGGAATCTTAGTGCCAGCGCAGGACGAGGATGCACTGGTTGCAGCCTTGCGAATACTTTATTTTGATGAGAGCCTGAGGCGCGATATGTCGCGGCGAGGCATCGCCAGAGCAGCTACTTTCACTTGGGCGCGTTGTGTAGAGCAGACAGTTGCCACTTACCGCATGGCCTACGCGCATTGGCAGAGTGAATCAGTTGGTCGCCTTCAAAGGGCGATTGTGGTCCGTGGTGAGTCACTTGGTCGCGCACTTGTCCATCATCAAGCGGGCGAGTTGAACCTTGCTGAGGCGATATACAAGAATTTGCTTCAATCTTCGCCCGAAGATTTCGTTGCGTTGCACATGTTAGGTGTTTTATATTTCCAACGCAACGATTTGGCTACCGCAGAAGCACTTCTTACGCGCGCTTTGGTTATCAATGACATCACACCTGAAGCGCATTACAACCTGGGCAATGTTTACGCGGGACTCGGTCGCCGGGGAGATTCTCGCATCTGCTATGAGCGAGCTCTAGAACTCAACTGCAACTTTTTGCCTGCCTACCAGCAACTAATGGTATTAGGATTTCGTTAGCCCGATGGAAAATCATCCGGTATTGCCGAAAAAGCAGTGAAAATTCAAAATTTCCCCAAATGCAGTTTTTGTTGAAGCGGTACTACTGCAGGCATTGATAAAACTGTGAGCCAGCGAATTAAAATTTAAATGAGCCAATAGAGCTGAAGAAAGCTTTGACTGTGTGATCGAATCTGAAATAGATGATGCCCAGCAACCCACCGGAGTCGTCCTCTAACCCCTTTGATCGTTAATAAGTGAAAAACACCGACCCTGCCAGAGTGGCGGAAAATGAACGTATACAGCCGTGTCAATCACATACAACTCCAATTTTTAACCGCTCAGCAAACGAAGGGAAGAATTTAGATGGATA
>CAIRGS010000043.1 GCA_903878125.1 uncultured Nitrosomonadales bacterium
CAGAAAAATTAAAACAAAGGTGATTAAAGAATTTAAGCCATTGATGCCTGAAAAATACTGGATAAAACTTAAATACGCCTATCAAAAATCAAGGAATCGAATTCTTAACATGCTGGTGAAATAAAGCGCCCCGCCGCAAACAGCGGGTTATAAACTGAGGTGATCCTGGAAAGCTGAGAATTCGACTTACGGAATTACGTTACGCCAAGCAATCACAGGTTGTTGCACTTCGACCTTTAATCCGCTTGTTATTTTAGGGGTCACTGATGGATAAAAAACTTTTACAGTTATTGGATGGCGCTCAAGATAAATATCTGCATACATTGGAACAGCAGTTTACACATGTTGCTCCCAGCATCGTGGATGCTATGGGAATCGCCGACAATTGATCAATATTTCATCGATCTGATGTTACACACACGTGCCGCGCCACGGAAAGGCTTCCCCGCCAAAGGCAGCTAAAGAGATCCTCGATCTAAGTCTGATAAATAACGAACAAGCTAAAGCAAAAGAAGGCGCACTGATCAATCGATACGTCTGGGAAAAAGCTTGCTTTAAAGATACAAAACGGGACTCCAGTGATTCAAACTCGAACATTTTTTACTCGCTGTAAGCGTAGCCGGCTGATTAAACCGTTTCCGCCCACAAATCATGTTCATCAGAATCAATTATTCGTACACTCACAAAATCACCTACCTTTAATGTCTGGCCGTTGCCGATGTAAACAAGGCCATCGATTTCTGGTGCATCAGCCGAACTACGTGCAATTGCACCCTCCTCGTCCACTTCATCCACCAACACCTGCATGGTCTTGCCAATTTTACATGCGAGGCGTTCACCACTGATCTCTTCCTGCAATTGCATCAATCGCCCCAAACGTTCTTGCTGGATTTCAAGCGGGATGTGATCCGGTAAATTATTGGCTACAGCACCTTCCACCGGCGAATACATAAATGCGCCGACGCGATCCAGTTGAGCCATTTCGAGAAAATCAAGCAGCTCTTCGAATTCTTCTTCTGTTTCGCCGGGGAATCCGACGATGAAAGTGCTACGTAAAGTGATATCCGGACAAATTTTGCGCCATTGCTGAATGCGCGTAAGCACGTTTTCACTGCTGGCGGGACGTTTCATTAGTTTAAGAATGCGCGCATTGGCGTGCTGAAAAGGAATATCCAGATAAGGCAGAATTTTTCCCTGCGCCATCAGCGGGATGACTTCATCGACATGAGGGTAAGGATACACATAATGTAATCGCACCCATACGCCCAACTCTCCCATTGCCTGCACTAGCTCGGTCATACGCGTCTTGATCGGCCGGCCACCCCAGAAACCCGTGCGATATTTGATGTCAACGCCATAGGCACTGGTGTCTTGCGAGATTACCAGCAATTCTTTCACGCCTGCGTTCACCAGATTCTGCGCTTCCTGCATCACGTCACCCACCGGACGGCTCACCAAATCGCCACGCATGCTGGGGATGATGCAAAAGGTGCAGCGATGGTTACAGCCCTCGGAAATTTTCACATAGGCATAATGCTTGGGTGTCAGGCGTATGCCTTGCGGCGGGACCAGATCACTGTATGGATCATGCAGTTTGGGTAAATGGGCATGTATGGCTTCCATCACCTCATCTGTCGCATGTGGGCCCGTGACTGCCAATACTTTGGGATGCGCTTCTTTCACCACATTACCCTTGGCACCCAGGCAACCGGTAACAATAACTTTTCCATTCTCGGCCAGCGCCTCGCCGATTGCTTCAAGCGATTCTGCCACCGCGCTGTCGATGAAACCGCAAGTGTTAACTACCACCAGATCGGAATCCGCATAATTGGGAGAAATAATGTAACCCTCAGAGCGCAAGCGAGTAAGGATATGCTCGGAATCCACTGTCGCCTTGGGACAACCGAGAGATACGAAGCCGACGCGTGGCACTGTGTTCTGTTTGTTCATGTTTTAACTTTGTATATTGGATTGAACATATTTTTTTGAAGCCAGCTTGATCTTCGCCGCGCTCTCGATGATTGCACAAAGAGTGGTAAGTAATCGTGCAGGAGGGAACGTTTTTTTACTCTACCATTAACACACTCATCAACCACACTGTCCCTACGCCCGATACAATCAGCAGCACTTGCTGCACGGTATCGCGTAACTGCGCGCGCTTGTGCAAGCCGGGTATCAGGTCTGCCACCGCAACATAAATCATGCTCGCAGCTGCCAGTGCCAGCAACGACGGAATCCATGACTGCATGGTCTGCAAGGTAAAGTATCCAAGTATGCCGCCCGCTACAGAGGCGAAGCTGGATATTAAATTCAATTGAAAAGCACGCAACTTGCTATAACCAGAATGCAGCAGGATGGCGAAATCGCCCACTTCCTGCGGAATCTCGTGTGCGATGATGGCCAGTGCCGTGACGAGGCCCAGATGCACGTCAGTAAGAAAAGCCGCGGCTATGATGATGCCATCCACAAAGTTATGGAAAGTGTCACCTATTATGATCATCATGCCACTACGACCATGGTCGTACCCATGCTCTGCATCCATTGCTAAATGTGCTTCGCAATGCTCATGGTGGCAATGCCTCCACAACACCAGTTTTTCCAGAATGAAAAACAGCAGGATGCCAAACAACACCGTACCGCTCACAATAGCTACATTAGGGGTTAGTTTTATTGCCTCGGGCAAAATATTGAGAAATACTGCTCCAAGCAACGCACCAATTGCATAGCTCACCATGCCACCAAGGTAATGCTGTGTAAGGTTATTGAGCGCAAATAATGCTGCGCAAACTACGCTCAACGTGCCACCTACAATGCAGGTGGTAATAATCCAGACCAAAATGCTCATGGAGAGTTCAAGAAATAAATGAGGCGCGGATTATACCTAAAGTCAGGCAAGCCATTCTCCAAGTGCATGGTTAATTGCAGCGGATTTATTTTTTCAATAATATGATATGCAACAGAACAGTTTTCAGGATTGAAAAAAACTTGCACGGTCGGAGACCGTTTCCCCCAACTCATGTTGCCACCTTCGTTTCTACTCCTAATGCTCGAATGCGCGTAGCGAACGCTTCCAATTGTTGCTCTGACAGGGCAGCCAGTTTCGGTGCTTCCGGTTGTAACGTGGGGCGTGCCAGACTGTAAAGCAACACGCCTTCAGGTTTGATATTGCCATGCAGCATTGTAGCCAGAAAATTCAGATAATCGTCCTCGTCCTGCTTGCCCGGCGGCTCGCCTTCCAGCATGAACCAGCAGGTTTGCAGCCAAGTCGGGCACAGTGCGATGGAGGTAGCAAGGTTTTCGCGTACCTTAACCAGACTTGTGCGGGTGTTGTTGATTCGTTGCATGCCCGCCTTGCTGGCACGGTCAACCTTGAACCACACTTCACCATTAAGTTGCGCCATCTTGCGCAGGCCTTGCTGCACATTTTTGCGGTGCATTAGGCTGCCATTAGTGATAAGAACCAGTTTGATATGAGGAGGCAGCGCCAGTTCTTGTCGCAGCTTGCCAATCAGCGTAATAACTTGCTCAAACTCTTTGGCGCTGGTCGGTTCACCATTGCCCGACAACGCAATATCGTTAATGCGGCGCGCCCCTTCCGGCACGCGGCGCTGCATGAAATCACCGTGTAGCAACTCATGAAGAAAGCCGCGCAATTCCTGCTCCAGCAGCGCCAGATCAACCTGCGGAGCACTGCCACACTTGAGTTCCGGCACCTGACAATATATGCAGCGCCAATTGCAGGCATTATCGGTATTGAGATTGATGCCAACCGACACTCCGCCCGCTCGCCGCGACACCACGGGATAGACATAGCGCAAACTCGCGCTGTCGCGACTGTGGTCGGTTACATCAAGACTAGTGTTACTCAAGACCAATGCTGCTCAAGACTTTACAAGTGGCAAAAATTTGGCAGGATCAACTGGCTTGCCAAAGCGGCGTATCTCGAAGTGCAAGCGAACCTGGTCTGTATCAGTGTTGCCCATCTCTGCGATCTTCTGCCCTTTGCTTACGTTCTGCCCTTCCTTTACCAGCAGCTGGTCGTTATGGGCGTAAGCGCTGAGATAAGTCTTGTTATGCTTGATGATAATTAGCTTGCCATATCCGCGCAGGCCATTGCCGCTATAGACTACCTTGCCCGCCGAAGTGGCAACTATGGCTTGGCCCAGTTTACCGGCAATATCGATTCCCTTGCGGTTGGCAGTTTCAGAAAATTCACTTATTAACCTTCCGGACGTTGGCATACTCCACTCCAACGGACTGCCGTCTTCATCGGCATTACTATCGATCTTGGCCTCGGCTCTGATTTCAGGCTTAGCCTGAACTTTGGTCACCGCCATAACCTCGGGTTTTTGCAAGCCTTCCTGCATTTTTTCAATCTGTGCCATAGCCTGCTCGGTATAGGGCAACTGGGCCACCTTAGGTTGGCTCTTGACGGGAATTTCCAGAGGCTTGCTTTCAACCGTAGATTTAGCCACGGCCGAAGTGCCGGCAGCGGGCAAACGCAACTCCTTGCCTACCTGGATCATGCCATGATTTTGAATGGTATTTAGTTCGGCAATTTCGTGATAATCCAGACCATAGTTGAAAGCTATGCTATACAAAGTATCACCTTTTTGTACCATGTAAGTCTGCGGACGCACGTCTTTATCGCGTGGCACAGCCTTGATGGCTGGCGCAGCTACCGATGCAGCCTGTTTTTTCAACTTGGCTCCGCTATCTATTTCGCGCTCTACCCCACGTTCCACTACGGGCGCGTGAGCGCCGCCGGAAGAACAGCCTGCCACTAGCGCTGCGGCAATGACTACAATTGCTATGATCTGTAATCGAAAAGTGAATTTTTTCAACGTCATACTTTCCCCATCAATAGTGGCACGAATTTCACCGCCTCCAGGCGAGTTTCTCGGTAGCCCTGTGTCCCACGCTCAATCAGGCATAGAAACTGTTCCTGTGCGCCCAATGGCAGCACCATTCTACCACCCACGGCCAGCTGCTCCAGCAATGCTGGTGATACATGCGTAGCTGCTGCCGCCATAATGATGCCATCAAACGGTGCGACTGCCGGCAAACCAATGTTGCCGTCCGCATAACGCAAGGTTACATTTTTTACCTGCAATTCTTTCATGTAGCCTACCGCACGCTCATACAGAGGCTGCACGCGTTCCACCGAATATACCTCTTGTGCCACCTGCGCCAACACCGCCGCCTGATAACCGCAACCGGTACCCACTTCCAGCACGCGCTTTAGCGCCATGCCATTGCGCAGAATTTCGATCATGCGCGCCACAATGTAAGGTTGCGAAATGGTCTGACCAAAACCCAGCGGCAACGATACATCGTCATAGGCACGGCTGGCCAGCGCTTCGTCGATAAATATGTGGCGCGGCACCGCATTCATTGCAGCCAGTACAACCTCATCCTCGATCCCCTGCGCACGCAAACGTTCTATCAACCGCCCACGTGTGCGCTGCGAGGTCATACCAATGCCACTATGGCGCCCGCTCATGCGGCGTCACCTGCCAGCCACGATCCCACCGCATCAAGCTGGCTATATTGCGTCAGATCTATCTGTAACGGCGTAATTGATACACGGTGCTGAGCAATGGCATAAAAATCCGTGCCCGCACCCGCATCCTGCGCCTTGCCAGCCGCACCAACCCAGTACACAGTCTCACCATGTGGATTGGTACTCTTTACCACTGGCTCGGCCTTATGGCGCTTGCCTAGGCGGGTCACTTCGCGGCCTTGCAATTGCTCATAGGGAATGTCTGGCACATTCACGTTGAGTAGCCATGGAAGAGAATGTGTGCGCTTGTCAAATTGCCGCACCAGCTCAGCCACCACACGTGCCGCAGTATCGTAATGCGCCAATCCCTTGCCCGCCAACGATACGGCAATTGCCGGGATGCCCAGCAAAAAACCTTCCGTCGCAGCTGCCACCGTGCCTGAATAAATTGTATCGTCACCCATATTGGCACCCGCATTAATGCCGGAGATAACCATGTCCGGCTGAGTATCCAGCATGCCGGTAACCGCCAAATGCACGCAGTCGGTAGGGGTTCCATTTACATAATAAAAACCGTTGGCTGCACGGCGTAAATTGAGCGGACGATCCAGCGTCAGAGAATTGCTTGCACCGCTGCGGTCGCGCTCTGGCGCCACCACAATTATTTCGGCAATAGTAGATAGCGTTTCCGCAAGGCAAACCAGGCCAGGTGAAAAATAACCATCATCATTGCTAAGCATAAGCATCATATTGCTACTATCCTTTTGATCTGTGTGGGCATTGATACTCGTCAATGCGCTATGACGTCCGTCTTTAATTATAACGACCGCGCACCAAATGCGCCCCCATTTCTTGCAAGCTGATTTGGGTATTTCCGTTGAATATTTGCCACTGCCCGCCATAAATAATAGGCCGCAGCCCACTATACTTGTATAAGTGACACACTTTATATTTGTTGGGCCATCTAACTCAATGGAATTTTTTTCTTTACCCCTCAGTCAAACAAGACAGGCTATCATTTGCACTTTTTGGGGTGTACTGTGGTTATTAGTGGATCGTCTTAACCCCATCCTTCGCCGATTTGGCAAGGCTCCCAAGGGTCAACACAAATTTCTTTACTTAACACGCTTGATTATCATGGAAACAAAAAAATGCGCCCACGCCACATGGAACGACACCTCGCTGGACAAATCGGCTGGCTCCGCCCAGCAGTATTAGGCGCGAACGACGGTATCGTTTCCACTGCAAGCTTGGTGCTGGGTGTTGCAGCTGCACATGCAAGCCACGACAGCATAATGCTTGCGGGAGTTGCCGGTCTTGTCGCAGGAGCCATGTCAATGGCTGCAGGTGAGTATGTGTCCGTCCAGTCACAAGCAGATTCCGAACAGGCAGACATTGAGCGTGAACGAAAAGAGCTCGAGACAGATGATCCTGGCGAGCGCAAAGAACTAGTAGCAATCTATGTCGGCCGTGGTCTTGATCCTGCGCTTGCGAAGCAGGTAGCCGATCAACTCATGGCGCATGACGCGCTTGGAGCCCACATTCGCGACGAACTTGGGATATCTGAAGCACATAATGCGCGTCCGCTTCAGGCCACCTTTGCTTCAGCAGCCAGCTTCGCTGTTGGAGCAGCCATGCCTCTCGTCGTCACAGCATTTGCTCCGGAAGCAAGCCTGATTCCCATCATCTCACTTACTTCACTTGTGTTCCTTGCGCTTCTGGGTGGTGTGGCTGCGCGCGCCGGCGGAGCGCAAGTTGCTGCAGGTGCAATACGCGTTACATTTTGGGGTGCGCTAGCCATGGGCTTGACCGCCGGCGTTGGCGCACTGTTTGGAACAGTTGCATGAGCTCGGATTGACCATTGAGAGCGCGAGTCCAGTAATACCGACGAGGGCAATAAGTTGATATAGTAATGAAACAAAGAATTCCAAACTGGATATGCAGCACCACATTTTTTTATTTTTCTTCACTTTGAACTCAAGGAAAAAATTATGCGTCTATTTATGGGAAGGATGATTTCATGGCAGCACTGACACCTCAAAATTTTAAAAAAGACTTTGAGGATGGAATGAAATTTATCGACCGCAAGGACTATGTTAAAGCTGCTGAATCATTAAAAAAAGCGGCGGAGCATGGACATGTGGAAGCACAATTTTATCTGGCAGGAATGTATGCCGACGGTCAAGGAGTCAAAAAGGACTACCAACAAGCCATGCATTGGTATCGTAAGGTCGCAGATCAGGGTTTTGCGGAGGCCCAGTTCAATTTGGGCGTGATGTATTACAAAGGCCAAGGCGTTACGCAAGACTACGAACAGGCTGTGCATTGGTATAACAAGGCTGTGGAAAAAGGAGATGCATTAGCACAATACACGCTAGGTCTTATGTACGAAAAAGGCCAAGGCGTTACGCAGGACTACAAGCAGGCTGTGTCTTGGTATGGCAAGGCCGCAGAGCAGGGAATTGCGCAGGCGCAATACAAACTGGGCGTTATGTACGAAGAGGGAAACGGCGTTGTTCAGGACGACGAGCAGGCTGTAATCTGGTATAGCAAGGCCGCAGAGCAGGGAGTCGTACACGCGCAATTTAAACTGGGGTTCATGTATGACAACGGCATAGGCGTTCCTCAGGATACCCAGCAAGCTGTATTTTGGTGGAACAAGGCTGCTGAACAGGGCGATGTAGAGGCCCAAAACAATCTGGGGGTCATGTATGACATGGGCTTGGGTGTTCCCCGTGACTACATTGAAGCGCATAAGTGGTTCAATATTGCTGGCGCAGGTGGCAAGTGGTTTAAAGTTGCTGGTGAATGGGTCAATAATATTGCGGGCATGGGCGATGATGTAGATATCGGGGACGGACTGGGGATTGTGGAATCATTCATGACGCCAGCAGAAATTACCGAAGCTCAGCGACGGGCTACTGAGTGGATGATGAAACATAAAAAGTAATATGTTATGTCGAAGGACTCCCCGACATTCTGGCTTCAAGGAACCCTTTCAAACCAGCAACACAGATGATGCATTGATTGTAAGTTCATAAGCTGCTTCGCCGAACCGCTTCCGAAACCATGCTATCTGAGATGGATCAACCGGCAACTGATGCTGAAAGAACATCTCGCCACAGAAGTGCTGCCAAAACTGATTTTCTTTTACATTAGGGCAATGCTGAACAAGTCCGTTCGCGTTGAGCTTGTCGAAACGTACTCCTTGTGAATCAATAAGTTGCTATTGGCTTCGACAGGCTCAGCCCGAACGGAGGGACTTGCTCAGCGTAGCCTTAGATAAACACCACCCCGAAAACTTTATGGGAATTTTTTTATTGATACCTTAAAGTTTACCAAAAGATAGTCGATCTATAAAATAGCTGAAAAAGGCAAACCCATCGCGAGGTGGGGACGCAAAGCTTCCGGTCTTGGAAAAGACAGCGGGGTTACCAGAATACTCAG
>CAIRGS010000044.1 GCA_903878125.1 uncultured Nitrosomonadales bacterium
GGGTTTCTCGGCATTCTCGACACCTACGAATTAGGACCAGTAATCGACAAGTGGGTTTCCTTGCATGTGCTCGCTTTCAAGCTCCGCACGAAGCTGTTCAACATGCCCCGAATCCTACTGGAACGTGCTGAGCGCTATATAGTGCGGAAGTTAAAAAACTCACCAAAGTCAGGCGTTGATCCTTTTGAAGAGCTGATGGGGCACTATCGTCCACAGCCCTTGCCGATAATGGTCAACCTGTTTTCGACACCCGCCACTATTGCGCGGATTACTCCACTGTGGCGGCACTATGCTCGCGGCGGCCTGCAGATTCACCTAATACTCGACAATCATGAGGATTTCATTCATGCCGATCATGCCCACCACCTTGCAGCAACGATCGACAAAGTGCTGATCAGCATTGAGGTCGAGCGGCCCTGATCGGCATACTATTACTGTCATTGAACTTTGTGCTAACGCGACCCCTTGATAGTGGGTACCTTTACCATCGCGCTAGAACACAGTCAGCCCGCTTACAATAAATTGCGATCGTCAGACCACCAGATAACCATTGAGTAGTTTTAATTTATAAGCCCCTTAATGGCCACTTTTCGGAGTGTCTTTTTTATGCCCAGAACGGCAGCCATGGGTCGTTAGCACCGACCGGTGATTGTCAAGCTAGTTGTCGCCTGAATGATTATGCTCACGCGCGCATAAGCGCATGTGCGCGAGAGGGTGAACCATGCCACGGGCACTAGAGATAGTCTGGCGGCTTTTTTCGTGGTGGCGTGACGAAGTATGGCGGGATACTAGCAGGCAGAAAACAGGCGTATTCCAGAATACTCAGGAGTAGATGATTGCTTGTTATTGTTTGATTATATTGTTCTTACTTATTTTATTGTGCTGTGAAATACGCAATGAGTGCGACTCTTAATCCGTTGATCGAGTGTTCGAGTCACTCACAAACCACCAAAAAGATCAAAGACTTGCAGTGATGCAGGTCTTTTTTATTTGCAAATTATTAAACGGTGCAGGGGTTGTGCAGGATTTGTCAGTCAGCGCAGTAAGCATTCGTTTTGTTAAACATGAAACGGAGGTGAGCGATGAAACAGATAATCAAGGGTGGCTACTCTACTTCCGGCAATTCCAACCAATCAGTTGTGTAATTAGGCGACTGTCTCTCTCTGCGCATCGCCCAACGATGCTTTATGCCAGAGGCGGCCAAGGTTAGGCTCCCCTTCCCTATTTTCTTATTGATTGCATCCAGGGTGCGCATCATGTTGACCGACTTGGCCTGCTTGTTTGTGTCATCAAATAGCGTGGCTTGAGCCGAGCCCTTACGCTGTAGCCCCATCAACAACACGCCGCTTTTTTTGTAGTGAAAGCCACTGCGATAGATTTCCTTCAAGCCCTCGAGCGCGGCACCGATGAGTTCCATCGTGTCATCGCTGGGTTGATTCAATTGCACGATGGTCGCCCCATTATATTGAGGGGTGTCTTCCTTGAATGGATTGGTATGGATATAAACCGAAATGCTGGCAGCAACCGAGCCATCCCGGCGGAGCTTTTCGGCTGCCCGTGTGGTGAAGTGGGCAATCGACTCTGACAGGTCATTTAGCCCCGTTATCATGGTGCCGAAGGAACGGGAAACAATGATCTGCTGCCGTGGCTTACCGATTTCTTCCAGCTTGAAGCAGGAGACGCCGTTGAGTTCCTGCACAGTGCGCTCCAGAACAACCGAGAACTGACTACGAATTCGCTTAAGATTGGCCGTGCGCAGATCTTCAATGGTCTTGATTCTCATGGCCAGAAGTCCATCGGAAATGCGCCGACCAACGCCCCACACATCTCCGACCGGAATGCTGGAAAAGAGTGCGCTGCGCTGCACTTCATCCAGCAGGCCGAAGTCGCACACGCCGTCCGCACCAGCGAATCCCTTCTTGGCGCAGTGGTTGGCCAGCTTGGCCAGCGTCTTGGTATCAGCGATTCCGACACAAACAGGAATGCCGACGTTACGCATGATAGTCTGCCGCATCGCCTGCCCGTATGCCATCAACGATTGCGGATCAAAGCCATTCAGATCAAGGAAGCATTCGTCAATCGAGTAGATTTCCTGGCGGGGTGAGAACGTGGAAAGAATGGACATCACGCGCGTGGATAAATCGTCGTAGAGCGTGTAATTGCTTGAGAATGCAGTGATGCCATGCTGTTTTGCCAGCTTTTCCAGCTTGAACCATGGCTCGCCCATCTTGAGGCCAAGCGCTTTTACTTCATTGGAACGGGAGACGACACAGCCATCGTTATTGGATAACACCAAGACTGGCTTGCCTTCAAGTTTGGGCTGGAAAACGCGCTCGCAAGAGACGTAAAAATTGTTGCAGTCGATGAGGGCGAGCGCCATGAATTTATATCAGATGAACTTCTTGACTGTGGAGGTTACTACCCCCCACACCTGCAACTCCTGTCCGTCCTTGAGTTCAATCTCTTTGAAACGTGGATTTTCTGGTTTAAGGATAGTCATGTTGCCGCGCAATACAAGGCGTTTTACCGTCAAATCGCCATCTATAATGGCAATGACGATGTTGCCGGATGAGGGGGTTAAGGATTTATCGACTACCAGCAAATCACCATCAAAAATGCCCGCATCAACCATGCTGTTGCCCTTGGCGCGCACAAAGAAGGTCGCATCCTTGTTTGTGATCAGATGTTCATCCAGGCTTAACCTGCCTTCAATATAATCGTCGGCAGGAGACGGAAACCCGGCTGGAACTTTATGACTGAACAGAGGCACCCGGATAGGCTGGCTATCCAAGGCCGGGTATAAGATATCACTCTTGAAACGTGCCCCTAACCGTTGAGCTTTGCAGGCGGCAAGAACATCCTTAACCATACCGACTACGCTTTCCGGGATACGCATAAGCTTTGTGTTTTCGCCATAGGGACTTGAGCCGACTTTACGGCCAGCACCGGGCCGAGTTCCACCACGTGTTGATGATTTTAAGTTGGCTTGCTTCATATGATTATCGTAACAATAATCATATGAGCAGGTCAAGCCATGTTTCGCGATTGGAAAGCTGCGCTAAATGGGTTTACTATCCAGTTCGATGGCCGGATGCCAAGGCAGTAACGAATTCCCGTTTACACAAAATCCGGGACACCCTCACAAAAGGAGCTAGTTATGACCAAAGTTCTTGTTCTCTATTACAGCATGTTTGGGCATATCGAAATAATGGCCCAGGCCTTGGCTGAAGGCGTGCGCGAGGTAGAGGGGGTGGAAGCCGTCATCAAGCGCGTGCCGGAAACCCTTCCCGCCGACCAAGCGCTGGCGATGGGCGTAAAAATCGATCAACCCGCCCCGATTGCTACCGTCGAAGAGCTTCCCGACTATGACGCGATTATCTTCGGCACACCGACTCGGTTCGGCGACATGACCGCGCAGATGCGCAGCTTCCTCGATCATACCGGCAAGTTGTGGACGAATGGCCGATTGATCGGCAAAGTAGGCAGCGTATTCACTTCCAGCGCCACCCAGCATGGTGGACAGGAGAGCACCATCCTCTCTTTCCATACTACACTGCTGCACCATGGCATGGTGATCGTAGGCGTGCCTTATTCTTGCACTGAACAAATGCGCACCGACGAAATCACTGGCGGCTCGCCCTATGGCGCCGGCACCATCACCGGTGCAGACGGCAAACGCATGCCATCTGCCAATGAACTTGGCATTGCACGCTTTCAGGGAAAGCATGTTGCAGAAATTGCAAAGCGTCAGTCGGCGCGATGATTGCGCATAGCGACTTTGAGGGAACGGTTACATTGAAGTAATTTTATTGCCAGGGGAGTCATTCATGGGCAGCAAGGACTATATCGCTTATTTCACCATGGAGATCGGGCTGGCGGATGCCATGCCCACTTATGCCGGGGGATTGGGAATATTGGCCGGGGATACGGTGCGATCCGCAGCCGACCTGGAAATCCCCATGGTTGCGTTGACATTGCTGCACCGCAAGGGTTATTTCCGCCAAAGACTGGATGCATCCGGCACACAAACCGAGGAACCTGTTTCATGGCCAGTTCCCGAGCAGTTAATTGAAATGGCGCCGCGCTGCAAGGTGGAAATCGAGGGGCGCATCGTTTACCTGAGGGCTTGGAAGTATGAGGTAAAGGGCGTCAACGGTTATGTTGTTCCCGTTTATTTCCTGGACGCTGCGCTGCCGGAAAATTCAGAGTGGGATCGTACGCTGACAGATTATCTCTATGGCGGGGATGAGCATTACCGGCTTTGCCAGGAAATCATTCTCGGGATAGGCGGGGTGAGGATGTTACGCGCCCTGGGCTATAGTGTTATCAAGCGCTACCACATGAACGAAGGCCATGCCGCCTTGCTCACTTTGGAGCTCGCCTATGAACTTGCACGCCAGGCATGGGAATCGGCCTATGAACCAATCAACCAATCCATAACGCCGGAACTCATCCACCTGGTCAAGCCCATGTGCGTTTTCACAACCCACACCCCCGTGCCAGCCGGACATGACAAGTTTCCTTTGGATTTGGTACATCGCGTCCTCACCGATTACCACGGCGCCTTCGACGAGCGCGAAAAACAATTTTGTCCTGATGGTGTGCTGAATTTAACCTCTCTCGCCGTAGACAATAGCCACTACATAAACGGGGTCGCAAAGCGGCATGGAACAGTCACTCAACAGATGTTTCAGGAATACAAAATAGATTCCATCACCAATGGCGTACATGCCGCCACGTGGGCATCGCAACCTATGGCTGATCTCTTTGACCGACACATCCCGGGCTGGCGAGAAGACAACATCAGCCTGCGCCACGCGGTCAATATTTCCAAGCGGGAGATTTGGCTGGCGCACCGGCAGGCTAAGCAGGAACTCATCGCACGAGTGAACCTGATCGACCCCGTAGGCATGGACCCTGATGTCTTCACTATTGGTTTCGCCAGGCGCATGACACCCTATAAACGTGCCGACCTGCTGTTTCTGGACAGCGCAAGACTCATGGGCATCGCCGCAAAATCTGGCCCTTTCCAGATCATCTACGCTGGCAAGGCACATCCCCACGACCAAGCCGGCAAGGACATCATCAAGCACCTCTATCAAATGAAAGCGATGCTGAAAGATAAAATCAAGATCGTCTATCTCGAAGAGTACAGCATCGATCTGGCCAGAACCCTGATCGCTGGCGTGGATATCTGGCTGAATACGCCGCAACCGCCTCTTGAAGCATCCGGCACCAGCGGCATGAAGGCCGCCCTCAATGGCGTGCCCTCCCTTAGCGGGATGGACGGATGGTGGGTAGAAGGGTGTATCGAAGGGGTGACCGGATGGGCCATCAGCCAGGATCTCGGCCTGGAAAACATGGAAAATATGGATAAGCGGGTAGTGGATGCTCAATCCCTTTACAGCAAGCTCGAAATGATCATCATCCCGATGTTTTACAACGAAGAAGATCGCTATGCCGAGGTAATGCGCAGCGCCATCGCGATCAATGGCTCGTTTTTCAACACCGAACGCATGCTGAACCAGTACATCGCCAAGGCTTACTTCAAATGAATGTCCTGCAACGGTGCATAAAATTTACCACGCAGGAGCGTTTGCAATCGGCACATCCAGCCATGGACATACATGTTCTACAAAATATAACCAATCTGGCGAGCACCTCCACCCTTGACCTTGCATACTTCCTGTAGTTAATGGAATAACTGGTCAGCTGAAATCACCTATAGGCTGCTAACATGTGCGCCATGAGCACACCAAATCCAACAAAATTACAACAATGGCTACTGTATTGTCGCCCCGGCTTTGAACGAGATTGCCTGCAGGAAACTCAGGCATCGCCACTCGAAGCCAGTGCCAACAGCGGCTTTCTCGTCCTTCAGGGCAAACCGCGCCTGCATTATGACCAACTCACCTTTACCCGCCAGTTGATCACCCTGCGAGCTGACGTGAGCGAGCTGCCCGACCGCAACCGCCTCACCCCCTTGCTTGCAGCCATACCCGATACGCCCGCGCAATTCAGCACACTGTGGCTGGAAACGCCTGATACCAATGACGGCAAAACCCTGTCCGGTTTTATCAAGCGCTTTCAACCCTTGCTGGAAGAAAAACTGCGCGCCAGCGGACGCATGGCTGAAGACCCCTGCCTGCCCCGCCTGCATATCTTTTTCCCTGACAAGAATCGTGCACTGATCGGCACAAGTGATCCGCGCAACAGCGCCGCCGCAGCTATGGGCATCCTGCGCATGAAGATGCCTTATGAAGCGCCCAGTCGTTCAGTACTCAAGCTGGCCGAAGCTTTCGAGGTATTTTTATCCGAAGACGAAAAAACGCAATGGATCAGGCCGGGCATGCGCGCCGTCGATCTGGGTGCAGCTCCCGGAGGCTGGACATGGCACCTTGTCAGTCTGGGCATGCAGGTAGCGGCAGTTGATAACGGCCCGCTCAAAGGCGTGGTGGCCGATCACCCCTCAGTTAAACATCTGCGACAGGATGGCTTCCGCTATCGCCCCAAACACTCGGTAGACTGGCTGGTATGCGACATGATAGAGCAACCGGGACGGGTGGCCGCACTGGTCGCTGACTGGGTCGCCAGCGGCTCAACCAGCCGCGCCTTCTTCAACCTCAAATTGCCGATGAAAAAACGCGTGGAAGCCTTGAACGAAGCGCTCGCCAGCATCCGCGAGATACTGGATAAAAAAGGCTTCAAATATCGCTTGAAAGCGAAGCAGCTATACCATGACCGTGAAGAAGTGACTGTGTTTCTGGCCAGGATCAAACGCTAAAGCAAGACGGTTTTACCAAGCCCAGCTTTCAATGCGGTTGATGCCACGTCCTTTCTTCTTGGTCAGCATTAACTCGAATAATCCATGTTAAAATTACTCAACTACAACACTACATAAGGAATTTTATGCTACACGAATACCGCGACGTCATTACCAAAATGAAGCAGAACAATGCAGCTAATGCCCATTTTTTGAAAATTTTCGACAAACACAATGCGCTTGATAGTCAAATCACCAAAGCTGAAAACGGCGAAGTTCATCTGACTGATATTGAACTTGAAGTACTTAAAAAAGAAAAATTGCTTCTCAAAGATGAAGCTTACGCATTGATCATGCTTTACAAAAAAGAACACAATCTTTAAATTCTCTGTCACCCGACTTCGTATTCGCACGTACGTAGTCGATCAATTGTGTCATGCAACAAAGCCAGTGCCTTCGTAACAGAACCTAACTTCATCAAAACTCAATTTACCCGTGCCATTTCCTGAGACATGACACTATCGGCATCGTCACCAAAGATTAACTGTATCTGCGTGTACTTCCGCAAAACCATTTCGCATGAATTTTACCAAGTCACATTCCGTAAAAAATGTTATCCAGATATTCAACGGCTGAATACAGCCCATGCGGATGAAACTGCGCGTACACATCTAATCAGTTGCTATCACAACCTGGTGCGGATGTGGGGTGTACCATAAAATTTTTCTGGAATGACCCTATGACAACAAGTATTCAACTCAATAAATCTCACAATGTCAGCCCAGCGAACGGCGCTGATAACGATCTGATTGATTCCAAAGACCGGGACATCCGTTCACGGCGTGCCGTTTTCTTGAAATGGCTGCGCAAGACACATGGCTGGATCGGTCTCTGGGGTGCGGCCATAGGCTTGCTCTTCGGGGTGACAGGAATCTTGCAGAATCACCGCACCCTGCTGAAAATACCGGCTGCGCAAGCTCAAGAAACGATGCTGCAAATCCCTTTACCTACCCCCGCACCGACCAATGTAAAAGAAATGGCAAGCTGGCTGCAAAAAGAATTGATGGTCGATCGTCCTGCCTCACGGGAACGTAGTGAACCGTCCAAGCCTGTGGCATGGGGTGACAAGACCGTGAAACAGCCTGAGCACTGGTCAGTTACACTTAGCTCGCCGCAAACCAACCTGCAGGCAGAATATTGGGTCGGCAACCACTTTGTTACCGTCAAGCGTAGCGACCAAAATGTATTCGGTACGTTGAACAATCTGCACAAAGGTAACGGCGTTGGCATACCCTGGATACTTCTCGCAGATACGTTGGCTGGAAGCATTATCCTGCTGTCATTAACTGGTATCGTACTGTGGACGCAGCTCAATCGCCGCCGCATGCTCGGCTTCGGCATAGGATTAACGTCGCTCACGCTGCTGATTGGCTTTATCACGCAAGCATTAATGTAACACCACTCCGAAAATGGAAATATGATCAGTAAATGAAACCCCACTGTTGGCACAAAATGTAGTGGTCTAATTTACACGGACACCCCGATAGGTGGAAAATCCACCATCAGAGGAGTACCAAATGACAAAGCAACGAAAAAAATTCGACACCAGTTTCAAACTGGAAATTGTGCGCATGATCCAGGAACAGGGACTGAGTGTTCAGCATGTCAGCCAAAGCATGGGA
>CAIRGS010000045.1 GCA_903878125.1 uncultured Nitrosomonadales bacterium
CTGAGAATAGAAATCTACATAGCTTCCTAAAGGATCAAAATCAAAATTGATATAAGGCTCTGAAGTATAATCCGTACAAGCGCTTATTGAGTTCATAACAAAATGAGTTCCGCTCCTTTCGTGTGAGCAAACTGCTAGTGGTTTTGAAATAATATCATTGATGCAAATATTTGTTTTTTTGATATTTCAACATATCTGTTTTTGATCATGATTTTGTTTCGTGGCCTTAAGTTATGAATGCTATTTTTGTTATCATACTGTTATCTCAAATGGAGTCAGACTGATTTAACTTGAAGATTAAATCGAGTCTGACCCTGAGGACCCCCCACAAAACCCCGTTGCATTTAACAAAACAGCCGGGGCTACGCTTGCTTTGGCTTTTATTGCCACCAGCATGGGCCTACGCACGCAGGCGGTCGGCCATCAGGTAATCAGAAAATCGACGGGACGCAACGGCTCCACGACACGCGAGTCCTCCACCGACTCGCACAGATTGATCTCTATCGTGTTACAGAACGAATCGAGTGGCAGGCAGTTGCTGTGCATTTCAAATGGCTGCTCCAGCTCAACCGCCAGGGCATCCAGCCCGAAGAAGGTGTACGCGACGATGCCTACCACGGCGGGCGTCATCAGGCCAAGCGCGGCCACTATCCCGACCGGCAAGAAGAAGCAGTATATGTAGACGGTCCCATTCAGCAGCAGCGTGTACGCAAACGGTATCGGTGTGCTTTTGATGCGCTGGCACTCCACGGCGGACTGCATCATGTGGGAACAGGTCATGTCCAGCTCGTTGCTGTTTGTCGGCTCAATCTTTTTATCGGCCAGGCACTGCTTCAGGTCCGCCCCCATCCTCAACATCAGGTAGCTCAGCTTGTTTGACACCCTCTTTGAGTCCTCAAATTCAGATGCGGTCACCAGGCCCTTTAGGTCTGGGCCGGGGTCGGTGCCCCTCAGGTCGTGACGCAGCGCATGGGCAAAGGCAATGGCGCGGTACGTCATACGCGCGCGCACGTCCGCCAGGCCGCTCCCCGCCCTGACGGGGCCCTCCTCCCGGATAAAGGTTTGGCACTGCCTCGACACGTCCATGCACCTGGCGATCAGGTCGCCCCATATCTTGCTGCAGTGCCCGAACCTGTCGTAGGCGACGGTGTTACGAAACCCCAAAAAGATTGCGAGCGGCAGGCCCAGCAGGTCGAAGGGGAGGGGGTTGATGTGAATCGAAGACAGCGCGCTCAGCTGGAATCCGAACAGCTCGGCTGGCAGCAGCGAGATGGCCGCACTCCTTATGCCAAAAATGTCCTCATAAAAAACCACGATGGCGGTGGCCAGCAGGATATAAAAAATAAACTCTCGGTATATTCGCTGCAGGATCGACCCGCGCAATATAAAGAACATCTTAAACGGGCTCGGCTTGTCTCTGACGATCATTATCACTCTCTCGGTGGTGTAAAAAAAAATAAACGTGGCCAACCCGCCGGCCCCTCGGTGACGGTCAGCCGGCGGCTGGTCACTGCTGCGTGTCGCCCTCGTCGTCCAGCTCAAGGATGTCCAGGGTGTTGCTGCCGGTTGAAAATTGACCAAGCGTTATAGCGGTGCAGCGTACTACATAGCTGTGGTTAAGTCGACCAGACTGGGATGGAATGCAACAGCCGGGGTCAGTTCTAATATTCAAACAAAATGTTTGAATATTAGAACTGACCCCGGCTATCAATTCGATGGTAGACCCCAGTTATCTTTAACCTCACACACTACGTGAATGGCGTGAGACATAGTTACGTAGCACTTCGTCCATGCGTGACTGCCAACCTTCACCGGAGGATTTAAAAAACTCCAAGACCTCTTGGCTGTAGCGCACTGATACAAGTTGCTTTGCATTCTCGGACTTTGGGCGTCCGCGCAGTGCTCGAATTGGAATCATTGCCTTTAACTGTTTCGGCGTGAGCGGCTGCGCGTCTGGATCAGCCTTGGCAGCAGCGGTATTAACCTTGTCTTCTTGCAAGGTAGGCATTACGACGGATGGGCGTTTAGATATTTTTGACATAGTGTGTAACCTCACGGCGATTGGCTTGGCGCAGGCTAATAATCCTTCACATCTTGCCACGATCAACAAATGCCAAGCAGTAGAGGATGCCAGTCTTTGGTGCGAGTGCGATCATGCGCAACTCGCCGTACTCAAAGCGGCCATCGATCCAAACCAGCGCAGCTTCCCAATTGAGTTCGTCTGCCAACGCAAGAGAAACGCCATGTTTCGTCTGGTTTGCTACATCTTTGGCTTGATCGAACTCAATTTGCATCTTTTCCTGTAGCTACAGTAAATTAATTTGTCAATCGAGAAACGTAGTGTATTTTTACGGGACCTAACGTAATGCGCGATTAAAAGGGGCAGTTACAAATAAATGTGAATAAATAGGGTCAGACTCGACTATTCCAAGCCCAATCAGAGGATAGGCTACGCTGCCTGAACTGAAATTGTATCTCGCTGGGCAATAATACGGTTGTGCCCATCCACATACACCAGCTGAGGATAGAATTTCTGCAACTCCAGTTCGGTATACATTGCGTAAGTGGCGATGATTAGAATGTCGCCTGGGTTGGCCTTATGCGCCGCTGCGCCATTCACCGAAATAACGCCGGAACCTCTTTGTGCGCGGATGGCATAAGTGGTGAAGCGTTCACCATTGGTGACGTTATAAATATCGATCTGTTGGTATTCACGGATATCAGCGGCATCCAATAAATCCTCATCGATCGCACACGAACCTTCATAATGCAATTCCGAATGCGTCACATGCACTCGATGCAATTTGGCTTTGAGCATAGTTCTTTGCATTGCGTTACCCCCTACGGGAGAACAAGGGCAAGCATTATATAAGGCCGCCTCTGTAAATCCAAATTTCGTCCCAATACTGTTTCACACAAGAAGTATTCTTATTTAAATATTCCATCATTTGGTGTACTCAAATTTCTTGCGGGCCTTCGTTTGTGGCTTGTCTGATTAAATCCCTGCATGCCTTATCTCACTCTAAAGTAATGGCATCCCACAATCACTGCTCTCTTACGACCTCCAGATTGTCTATAAGTCGGGTTCGCCCTAGCCTGGCCGCAACCAATATGACCAGATTACACTCGCTCGCTGTTGGCTCAGCCAAGTTGGACTGAGCGCGTATCGTGACGTAATCAATCTGCCAGCCACGCGCGGTAAGCACTTCGATAGCTTGCCGTTCCAATTTAAAGAAATTCGTTGCACCATCCATAATGGCCAGACGAATTTCAACAAGATTTTGGTATAGAAAAATCGCTTCAGTTCGCTCCGCAGCGTTCAAATACTGGTTGCGCGAACTTAGCGCCAAGCCGTCCGATGCACGCACAGTTTCGCCGCCGACAATCTCTACTGGCAGATTCAATTGTGCCGCCATTTGGCGCATTAAATACAACTGTTGATAATCTTTTTTGCCGAATACCGCGACGCACGGCTGCGCAATATTGAGTAGCTTCAACACCACCGTCGCCGCACCGCGAAAATGACCGGGACGGAAAGCACCGCATAACTCATTGGCGATGGGTGGTAACTCCACTGTCACTTGCTGCGGCTGCGGATATAAATCACGCTCGCTCGGCGCAAACACCATATCCACCCCGCACTGTTCCAGCATTTTGCAATCCTGCTCGAGTGTTCGCGGGTATTTGGAATAATCCTCATTTATGCCAAACTGTAGCGGATTGACAAATATGCTTACCACCACAAACTGGCCATGCTGCCGGGCAATCCGCACCAGATCAAGGTGCCCCTGGTGCAGATTGCCCATGGTCGGCACCAAGGCGATGCCCGTTACACCTCGCAAACGTTCGCGCAGTTCGACAATGGTGTGAATCACTAGCATCAATGCGCCTTAAAAAATTTCAGAAGCTGTGTTCCGCACCAGGGAAAGCGCCTAATTTCACCTCAATCACAAAACGCTTCACCGCGTCGGCAATGCCTTGCGCACCCTGCATATAGTTCTTCACAAAGCGTGCTTTTTTGCCTGGGTAAATATCCAGCATGTCGTGCAACACCAGCACTTGGCCGGAACAGGCCGCACCCGCGCCTATGCCTATGGTAGGGATAGAAACATTGGCGGTAATTTCTGCGGCCAGCAGCGCTGGCATGGCTTCCAACACCATCAATCCAGCCCCAGCCCGCTCGACTATGACTGCATCTTGCAACAGACGCTGCGCGTCAGCTTCATTCTTGCCCTGCACACGGTAACCGCCGATCTGGTGCACCGATTGCGGTGTAAGCCCGATATGGGCACATACTGCAATGCCGCGCCCCGATAGAAAGGAGATAGTCTCGGCCATCGCCGCTCCGCCTTCGAGTTTGATCATCTGTGCGCCCGCCGCCATCAGGCGCGCAGCATTTTCAAATGTTTTTTCCGGGCTCACCTGAAAAGTGCCGAATGGCATATCAGTGATTATGAATGCCTGCTTCGACCCACGCGCTACGCAAGCCGTGTGGTAAACCATCTCGTCCAAGGTCACCGGCAGAGTAGTCTCATGCCCTTGCAATACCATGCCGAGCGAATCGCCTACCAGCAGCACGTCCACGCCGCCTGCCTCGAGCAACGCCGCAAAGCTGGCGTCGTAACAGGTCAATGCAGTGATTTTTTCGCCTTTGTCACGCAACGCCTGCAATGACGTCAATGTCGTTCGCATCATGCTCCTCTACTAAAGAATTCACGCGGCCCGCGCATCCCCTCGATACGCTGTACCAGGAAAGCGAAATCCTCGTCGCTATCCACAAAATTCAAATTCTCGCTATTCACGACAAACACTGGCGCCGTGTCGTAGTGATAAAAAAAATCGCTATAAGCCTGCGCCAAACGCGCCAGATAGGAATCAGCAATCTGCTGCTCATAAGGGTTGGCACGCCTGTGCACGCGTTCGGCCAGAGCTTCCGGCGAGGCTTGCAAGTAAATCACCAAGTCCGGCGCAGCCGCTTGTGGTGCCAGGTTGCGGTAGATGTTCTGGTATAGCGCAAACTCATCATCGCTAAGATTCAAGCGGGCAAACAATACATCCTTGTCGAACAAATAATCCGTCACGGTACTGGTGCGGAATAAATCCATCTGTGCTAAATCACGCACCTCATCAATACGCTGAAACAAAAAGAACAACTGAGTAGATAACGCATGACGCTCTGGATTTTCATAAAAACGTGCCAAAAAAGGGTTTTCTTCGGGCTTTTCCAGCAGCGCAGTCGCTTCATAATGTTCGGCAAGACGTCGCGCCAAGCTGGTCTTGCCCACCCCGATCGGTCCCTCGACCACTACGTAACGGTACTTATCAAACAACATCTACAATCCGCTCCAATTGCTGTTGCTGACAGTCTAGCAATGCTTCTGCTACCGCACCCACACCGGGAATAACACAATCCGGTGAAATTTCCAGCAAGGGGCGCAACACGAATGCACGCAGGTGCATCTGCGGATGAGGAATGGTCAGGCTGTGCTCATGGTGACGCAAATCATCATATAACAGCACATCCAAATCCAGCGTTCGCGGTGCGTTACGAAATTCTCGCGTGCGACCACATTCGCGCTCTAGTTCAAGCAGCGCATCCAGCAGGGCGCGTGGACTAAGTGTCGTTTCCAATTGCGCTACCGCATTAATGAAATCCGGCTGTTCAAGATAGCCGACTGGCGCACTGCGGTAGAACGAAGAGCTCGCCAATACTCGGGTATGAGGCAAGCTGGCTAACGCCCGCAAAGCGTGTGATACCTGTCCGCACGGGTCGTCCAAATTACTGCCCAAGCCAATGAAAGCCGTATGCTTGGAATTCATTATTAAATTTGCCTTATGCGATTTCAGCAGGATATGTGCGGCGAGGTGATACACATCGCATTTTAACGAAAGTCGGCAGGCAAAATGAAGGGCATCGCTTACTTTTCCATCCGAAAATGCATGCCTCCTTGATACTCCTCATGTAACAGGTAGGTCCGCTGGTACTGTCGTGCCCGATTTCTTGCGACGACGGCGTTTTTTAACCACTTCATCAGGTAATAGCATTTCGACGCGGCGTTCTTCCGAGGCATCCTGAAACTCGTCCCACCACAACCCCAGTTGCGAATCCACCTCGCCACTTTCACAACGCAGCAGCAAAAAATCATAAGCAGCGCGAAAGTGCGGCTGAGAGAGCAAGCGAAATGGCCTCTGCCCGCCGCGCTGCTCGAATCGAGGTTGCAACAACCACAAATCCTTCATGACCGCATCATAACGGCGGGGGATGGCGAGCTGCGCCTGCTGCCTGCTGAGTACCTCGTCCATCGCTGCATGTAGCGCTGCGATCGGACGTTCGCCTGCATCTTGATGCACTTTCCAGGCAGACAGTACATGGTGCCACAGTAGCGCGGCAAACAGGAAAGCAGGCGATGCCGATTTCCCATCATGAATACGCTGATCGGTATTCTGCAAAGCCAGCATGACGAATTTTTCACCCAAAGGCTGTTTCAGTATCACATCCAGCATCGGCAACAGTCCATGGTGCAAATCCATAGACCGTAGTTTTTTGACGCACTCCAACGCGTGGCCCGATAGCAGCAGCTTTAGCATCTCATCCAGCAAGCGTGCCTGCGGTACGTTACCCAGCAAGTCTTTCATTTTTGAGATGGGTGCGGCAGTAGCAGCCTCCAGCTTCATGCCCAGTTTGGCCGACAAGCGCACCGCGCGTAGCATGCGCACTGGGTCTTCGCGGTAACGCACGGCTGGATCACCGATCATGCGCAGGGTATTGGCGCAGATGTCGGCATAGCCATTGTGGTAGTCGTAAATTTCCTGACTGGATGGATCATAAAATAGCGCGTTGGCAGTAAAGTCGCGTCGTGCCGCGTCCTGCTCCTGATCGCCAAATTCATTGTCACGCAACAACCGCCCATGCTCATCCGTTTCTGCATCTTCGCTCTCTATCTTGCGGCGGAAGGTGGAAGTCTCCACAGTTTCCTCGCCGAACAACACATGCACCAAACGGAAGCGCCGCCCGATGATGCGCGAACGACGGAACACGCGGCGTACTTCTTCCGGCGTGGCGTCAGTTGCGATATCGAAATCTTTGGGATGGCGATGGAGCAATAAATCTCGCACCGCACCGCCCACAACGAAAGCCGCGTAGCCCGCCGCCTGCAAACCATCAGTCACTTTGCGCGCAGCGGGGCTAATGCCATCGCGGCTAACGGCATGTACATCGAAGGGGATGATGTGACAATTTCCTTCTATCCGAGTGCGGACAGATTTTCCGAACATGCGCTTGAGCAGTTTTTTTATCATTGCTTTCTACTGTGACAGAAATGCCGCAACAAACCACGACAAAATCAGGAGAACGGATTATACACCCGCTACAAACCAGCGCTCTCCCTCCACGGACAGCTCGCGTAACGGGCACTGATACAGCGCCTCCAAGTGTATGCGCGTCAGCAACTCTTGCGCGGTACCATGCAGCACTTGACCATCAGCAAACTGCAGAAGTACATGATCGCAGCAGCGCTGCGCCCAAAGCGTGTCATGCAGCACCATCATAAGCCCACGCCCTTGCTCCTTCAATTGGCTGAACACTTGCATCGTTTGTGCCTGATGGCGCAAGTCAAGATGCTGTAATGGCTCGTCCAGCAAATAACACTGTGCCTGCTGTGCCAGCGCCTGGGCAATTGCGGCACGCTGCCGTTCACCGCCTGACAGTGTATTGTATGGCCGTTGTGCCAGCCCCTCTAGCTCCATCTGCGCCAAAGCCTGCTGTGCCAGCGCTTCATCCTGTACGCTATAACCGAACAGCGAGGCACAATGGGGAAAACGGCCCAGCAATACATATTCCTGCACACTACCCCAGAATTCACCGCCTTCATTTTGCAGCAACACCCCGATATGCTGCGCGAGGCTGCGTCTGGCATGGGCGGCCAGTGCCCCACCATTCAAACTCACCATACCAGCCTGTGGCGTATGCAAACCGGCCATCGTGCGCAGCAAAGTGGTCTTACCCACTCCGTTCTGCCCTAACACACCCCAACATTCGCCTGGACGAATCACGATGTCAAGCTCACGGCATATCATCTTGCCGCCTATTGCTACCGTGAGTTTATGTGCTTCCAAAACCGGATTATTAAATGCTTGCATCAGCTCCGCCGACTCAATAACCACAACAATATCGGCACGCCCAGCAGCGCAGTGAATATACCCACAGGCAATTGCAGTGGCGACCACACCATACGTGCCAACGTATCGGCCAGCACCAAAAAGCTGCCGCCCAATAATGTCGACGATGGGATGAGCCAGCGGTGTGCGCTGACACCGAGGAGGCGAATGGCATGAGGTATCATCAAACCGACGAAACCGATACTTCCGCCAAGTTGCAGCGCCGTTACAGTAAGCACGGCAGCGGCGAAATATAATCCCGCCTGCCACCGACCAACCGCCACCCCAAGTGCCGCCGCCTTGTCCAGTCCGCCCGCCAGCACATCCAACCCGCCGGACAGCACCGTGGCACACAGCCCCAATGCCAGCAGCACAAACCAGGCAAATGGCAATCCTTGCGCATGCGATAAATCCCCCATCAGCCAGAACAACATGCCCTTCACCTGCTCACCCTGAGCCAATGTCAGCAGCAGGCTGATCAGCGCGCCGCAACCGGCAGAAAGCACCACGCCGGTAAGTAGCAAACGGTAGATGTTTCGTTCGCCGTGTCGAAAGCCCAAACCAAATACCGCGACTATAGCCAGCGATGCACCCGTAAACGAAGACAATTGCGTGGTAGCCAAACCCGCCCCAAGCAGCATGGCGGCGAGCGCACCTACCGCCGCGCCACCGGAAATACCGAGGATAAAAGGATCTGCCAGCGGATTGCGCAACAGCGCCTGCAACAGCACACCGGACAAAGCCAGCAGCCCGCCGCAGGCAAATGCCGCCAGCACACGCGGCAAGCGCAACTGCCACAACACCTCGGTTGCAGTGTCTTCGTTATTGCCCAACAACGCGTACCACACCTCAATCGGCGCAAGCGGCAACGAACCGTTCATCAGGCCAAAGCCTAAACTCAGCGGAACTGTGCACAGCAACAGGGGAAAAAGGACTCGTGGGGACATTATCTGTTTGACATCAGCAATCAATAAAAAACGCACGGTTTGACGTGCGCTATTTCAGGAAAAATGATCAGTTAACCCTTCAGACATGTACTTATAAATTGTTTGCGCTCAACGCAAAGTCAAAATACGCCAGCCATGCTGTTCTGCATACTTGCGTAAAGTTGCATCCGGATCGACCGCTATTGGGTTGTTCACTTTCGCCAACAATGGCAGGTCATTAAAAGAATCGCTGTAAAAAAAGCTATCGGCAAAACTGTCCCACCCCCATCCTCGTTGCGCAAACCAGTTTTCCAAGCGGGTAATTTTGCCTTCGCGGAAGCACGGCACGCCAGCCACACACCCGGTAAATTCACCGTCCTTCTCTTCCGGCTCGGTAGCAATCAGATGTTCCACGCCGAATTCTCGAGCAATCGGCGAGGTCACAAAACTATTAGTGGCAGTGATGATAACGCATACGTCCTCCACCGCACGGTGCCGCGCCACTAGATCTCGCGCTGGCGCAGTCATCATGCCGCGAACCTTGTGCTGCATAAAGTCGTCACGCCAGCCATTTAATACCTTGCGCGCATGACGCGACAACGGTTTTAACTGGAAGTCGAGGAACTCATAAATATCCAGCGTGCCAGCTTTGTATTGCTCATAAAAAGCCAAGTTCTTCGCTTCAAACAGCTCGCGATCGAGCACGCCCTGTTCAATGAGAAATTGAGCCCACTCGAAATCGCTGTCACCTTTCAGCAAGGTATTGTCTAAATCAAATAGCGCAAGGTTCACACAGACTCCAAGTTAAAAGTTTGCATCACTTCTTTCAGCAATGGTACTGATGGCGCACGCTGTAAACGCAAGCAGTGCGCGTCCATTGCATCCAGCAGCCCGAGCAGCGCAGGCATATCACGCCGTCCGTGACGCAACAGGTATTGCGTCACCTCGCGCGGCAGGATAAAGCCGCGCGCTTGTCCATGCTGTTCCAATGCTTGCGTCTTTTCTGCATCGTTCAGCGCATGCACCTGATACACCAACCCCCAGCCCAAACGGGTGCGCAGGTCGTCGCGCACACTTAAATGTGCTGGAGCAGATACACCGCTAACCAGCAACATGCCGCCGCTTTCGCGCACCCTATTATAAAGGGCGAATAGCGCAATCTGGGCATCATCATCCAGCACTTCAACATCATCCACTGCAATCACTGGAACAACGTCCGGCACAGCGCCATGAGCATAGACTGCGGACTCCCCCAATGAGCGTGCCTGCGCCACGGCTGCCTGCATAAGATGGCTCTTGCCACAGCCCACCTCGCCCCATAGGTAGAAACACCGTTCATTCGAGGTTCCTGCCAATGCGTGTTGCAACGACGAGAGTAATTCAACATTGCGGCCCGGCACGAAATTATTTAGCGTTGGCAACCTGTCCGGAGCGATATTTAATAATAATTGCGTCATGAAAAATTAATTACGATACACGGATATTGATAGCTACCATACCTTGGGCAAGGCTCAATCCGACCAACAGTGCTGCCAGCGCAGAAACCATTAAGCGTGCCTCCTTGCAGTGCGGCGAAGCGTTGAATGGTCATTTGGGGTAAAATATCATTAACAAAATAGCCTTAACTGTATCCCGAAGAAAGCGAGAACTCAACTTGAGCTTACCTAATTCCCTTTCCTACCGCGACGCCGGCGTAGACATAGCCGCAGGTGACCGTCTGGTGGAAAATATCAAACCATTCGCTAAACGCACTATGCGCCCGGAAGTTTTGGGTGGTATCGGCGGCTTTGGCGGATTAGTCGAAATTTCCAAAAAATACCGCGAGCCGGTGCTGGTGTCTGGCACCGATGGCGTGGGTACCAAATTAAAATTGGCATTCGAATTGAATCGTCACGATACAGTTGGCATCGACTTGGTTGGGATGAGCGTCAACGACATTCTGGTGCAGGGCGCAGAGCCGCTGTTTTTCCTTGATTATTTTGCCTGTGGCAAGCTGGATGTGGATGCCGCCACCGAAGTCATCAAGGGCATAGCGGCAGGATGCGAACTGGCTGGGTGCGCGCTCATAGGCGGCGAGACCGCCGAAATGCCGGGCATGTATCCGGTGGGCGAATACGACCTCGCCGGTTTCGCTGTGGGTGTAGTGGAAAAAGCCAACATCATCACCGGCGCTGACATTCGGCCTGGCGACATAGTGCTGGGACTCGCCTCTAACGGCGCGCACTCCAACGGTTACTCGCTGATACGTAAAATCATCGAGCGCAGCCAGCCCGACCTCAATGCTGAATTTGATAATGAGCGCACGCTGGCTGATTGCATTATGGCGCCCACGCGTATCTATGTGAAGCCATTGCTGGCGCTGATGCAAACCCTCCGGATAAAGGGTATGGCGCACATCACTGGCGGCGGCCTGCTGGAGAATGTGCCGCGCGTGTTGCCCTCCAACGTCACCGCCGTGATTGACGGACTCGCTTGGCGCACACCCAAACTGTTCGAGTGGCTCCGCGAACAGGGCAACGTAGCGCAACAAGAAATGTACCGCACTTTCAACTGCGGCATCGGCATGGTGGTTATCGTGGATCAGAATGATGCAGCAGCCGCAATCGCCCAGCTTGTCGCCGCCGGAGAAACCGTATGGTGCATAGGCACAATTGAAGCGCGGATAGGCGATGAATCTCAAACCCGAATCTGTTGACATAACAATGAAATCCATCGTTATTCTGATCTCCGGCCTTGGCAGTAATTTGCGCGCGCTACTGGAAGCCGACATGCCCTGCCGGGTAGCAGCGGTTATCAGCAACCGAGTCGATGCCCCAGGATTGGAAATTGCCAAACAGCATGGAATTACAACGCGTGTCGTGGCGCATCACAGCCATCCAGACCGCGAATCTTTCGATTCCGAGCTAGCCCTCTGCATAGACGACTACCGGCCCGACCTTATCGTGCTGGCCGGCTTCATGCGAATTCTCACCCCTCAGTTCGTGGCACGCTATCAAAACAAACTTATCAACATTCACCCCTCACTGTTGCCCGCATATAGTGGCCTGAATACTCATGCGCGCGCGCTCCGGGACGGCGTGAAGATCCATGGCTGCACCGTGCATTTTGTCACCAGCGACGTCGATCACGGCCCCATCATCATCCAGGCCGCAGTGTCGGTACTCATGGACGACACCCCGGTAACCTTGGCGGCACGTGTGTTACATCAAGAACATCGCATTTTTCCACAGGCCATCCGTTGGTTCTGCAACGACGACATCTACCTGAGTGCGGAAGGCAAGGTGCTAATGAAACGTCTGGAACAGCCCGGTTGCGCACTAGTTTCTCCGGAAATGGGATAAGGTAATGCGTAACTTCATTTATCTGGTCGGCTTGCTCTTGCTTGTTGGCACTGCACCACAAGCACTTTTCGCTGCTACGCCCTCCTTGCCCGTGCAGGTCACCAATGTTGACGCCCATTACGATGTACTCAAGGGCAATATTAAAGTCGCAACCATGACAGAAACCTATACCCGCACGCAGGGTGGCTACCATATCGAGAGCGTAACCAAAGCAATCGGCTTGCTCGCCATGTTCAAGCCAGAAGTCATCCGCGTCACCAGTGAAGGTATCCTGACAGCGAAGGGCTTACGCCCACTCACTTATATTCAGGAACGCAAACTTGATACCGCGCGTAATTCGCGTGCCGACTTTGACTGGAAGACGAAACACATCACTCTTACTGACCGCGCAGGGAAGCGCACGCTGCCGCTGCCAGCTGGAACTCAAGACCGGTTAAGCGCGATGTACCAGTTCATGTTCGCACCACTGCAAAATACCGCCGAGCTCAACTTCAACATGACTAACGGCAGTAAAGTGGATGACTACAGCTATCACATTACCCCCGACCAAAGCATGACGATTCCGCTCGGTACATTCAAGACATTGTACGTAGCCAACCCGCCGCAAAACGGTGCGGCTCGAACCGAAATCTGGCTGGCGACAGAGCACGGCAATTTTCCTTACAAGATGACCATCACCGAGTCCGAAGGTGACAACTTCACGCAGGTGTTGACCCAAATAAATTTTGAGTAGCAATTATTCTGGGCTATTTATGAAATGAATTTTGGCACGCCCACCAGTCGCATCATCCTTGCCATCGCGCTTTCCATGCTACTGCATGGTGCAGCACTGTGGCTCTTCCATGTAAAGTTGCCGAATAGCGAGGCGCTACTGCCACAGCTTAGCGCCAAACTCGAAGCATTGCCGCAGCAAGCGGACGCGCCCATGCCTGAAGTTGAACCTGCAAGTCCTCCCACCGAAACTGACAGTACCGTAGCAACCATACCAGAACCAGAACCGGCATCAACGCCTGTTATGGAAGCATCATCTGCCGCAGCAGCCACTCCAGAGCCGGAATCAATACCTATTACAAAAGCGGCATCTGCTGTAGCAGCCATCCCCGAGCCGACACCGATACCTGCTATTGAAGCCGCATCTGCCGTAGTAGCCATCCCCATACCAGCACCAACAACTGCTATTGA
>CAIRGS010000046.1 GCA_903878125.1 uncultured Nitrosomonadales bacterium
CGGTCGATAAAAAGGTTATTCGAAGTGGCGGACTTGTCGACATATAGAGCAATCAACAAATGAAGCCGGTATTCGCATCAACGCGGACATTCATGTCGCAAGCATTAACTGGTTCTCATCCATATCCAAGCGACTCGCACCCCAATTCAAATCAGAAATCCTGAATCCAGGCTACTGGATTCAGCGACAACAACCCATCGCGTCTCAACTTGTCGCAACCATGCCTTAGTATTCAATTCATGACACAAATTTATCTGTGCGTAATGTTCATAAGCTGCGATTGTTAAAAATATCAATCCTGCGGCCCGCAAACCCTTATACGCATGACCACGTGATGGCAGCAAAACCCGGGAATAAATCATGTAACCATTGATTATTCCCGGGTAGATGCGCCAGGGTGTGTTTATTCGTTTACCTATTGAAGCGATAAGTGCTACATTACGCAATTAAATAATGAATTAAATTCTTCTTCAATCGGGGCAGCAAACCGCTTTATTGATGCCAAATTGGCAACGGGATTCGCCAGCTTTTCACTGGAAGCGCTGACGGATAATACCAGGCTGTCAGTGATTACCGCGAAAAATCAGTTGTTGCGCCTGAAAGGAAGGTCGGTTCGCGTTTCGCCACGGCAACAATATATTTGATTGTTTAGCCAGCGCATCGTGCCGTGGGTGCGCCGCCGGTGACGGATTGGCTGGATGACTATTTCAAGTGGCTGGGGCAACCTTATTATCTTGCTTTGCAATCGGCAGCCGGTATTTATGGCGCAAGCCCACAGGCCATACAGGAGACACAAATTATCGCCAGTCTGCCGCGTCGTGAGATGGTGATTGGCCGAATCTGAGTGCGTTTTTTTGTGAAGTCGAGCATGGCAAAAAGCTTGACTCAGCAGCTTGCTAATGCGCATGCACCACTTACTGTAAGCACCCCCGAAACGACGGTGTTTGATCTCATTCGCTATGTGCCCAGTCTGGGCGGTATCGAACGCGCCGTTGAGACCATCGAGCCGTTGTTGCCACTCATCAAAGCAAAATTACTCAAGCAAATGTTGGAGGCTAAAGGTGAAACTGCCACTGCTCAAAGATTGGGTTTTATTCTGAATGAACTTGGAGCCAATAGTTTCGCAACCATCGTTAAGGCGTGGTTGCCACCGTCCTTGCAGCTTGTGCCACTTTCAACCCATGTTAAAAGTGCCGATACGGATTGTCCGATTAGTCGCGACTGGGGAATTATTCATAACACGGGAAATTTGCGATGACTCCGCTCACCCAGCGCGATATTCTTGCGCATCAACAGCAAGTGCCGTGGCCTAATCTAAGGCAGGTTGAGCAGGATTTATTGCTGTGCCGCGCCATGACGGCATTGTTTGATGATGCGTTTTTGAAAACACAAATTGCCATGCGCGGTGGGACGTTGCTCCACAAGATTCACCTTGCTCCGGCATCAAGGTATAGCGAAGACATTGACCTTGTTGTCATTGGTGACCGCCCGGATGAACATGTTCGAAAAGCAATCAAACGCGTTTTGTTCAGTGCGCTTGGGCGTCCCACCAGTTCGGCATGGCAAGCGGTGAAGTTGGCGGTGAGAAATGCGGTCAATCCGTTCAAAGTGCTGCGTATGATTTACCGCGTGCCTTCGGTTGCAGATCCGAGAGGCACGCCGCTTGAAATTGTCATTGACGCGAATGTGACTGAAAGAAAATCTTATCGCCCGATTTCTTTGCTGCCTTTTAGTTATCGTTTTCGCAATGAAACAGTTGCCACCACGGTCAACGGTTTTGAAATACACGAGATGTTGGGCACCAAGATGCGCGCTCTTTTTCAACGCAGGCGAGGTCGAGATTTGTTTGATCTCTACTGGGCATTGACCGAAGCTGGAACACCGGTTAATCCGGCTGAGATTATTGAGTTGTTCCTATACTACCTGCAACAAGAGGGTACCGTTGCCACGCGAGATGAATTTATCGGGCTGCTACAAAGCCATCTGAATGATCGTGGATTTTTATCCGACATGAATGCGCTATTGCGAACGGGTATTGCCTATGATCCGATTGCTGCGGGCGATTATGTCATCGGATGTTTGCTCAAGTTGTTACCTGAAAAAAATTCGTTATGATGGTTCAAGAATAACCGGATAAGACCACTTATGTTGCCTTCACTTCTTGCCCGTGCTTCCAGTGCGGGTGTAGGCGGCATCAAGGAATTGGTAATCTATCCTATGAATGCGTTGGCATCGGATCAGGCGCGGCGTTTTGCCTAGGTGATTGATCAGA
>CAIRGS010000047.1 GCA_903878125.1 uncultured Nitrosomonadales bacterium
GACCCATCGTGACCGACACCGTGCTGGGCTTTCATAAGGCTGGTAATATGGTATCTTTAAATTTGGCTGGGGTATTTGTAATTCATCGGGAAACTTCGACTTGATTGCCCGAAGGCTTACAAACACATTACAAATTGCTCAGAGTCCTGCGGAAAAGAGCTTGCTGTTTCATTTGGCTAACTTTAACCTTAAACTCGAGATGGGTAGAGGGTCGTTCAGACCGCCCCAACATTTCATCATCAAGTTCAGTGAAGAAATACTGATTGTCAGAGGTATTATCGCTAGAGTTCAGAGGCATGTTGTATGTCGCGCTTAGCTTTGCTTGCATTTAAGCAAACCCTCTTCGATCAAAGGAATGATTTTCTCGCCAGTTCGTACGACGGCATCATAAATCAGCGAAACCGCTCCAAAATTCTCTTGCATAGTTGCAGCATCTGCGCTCATGGTCATTGCTTGCTGAATTTGTAGCTGATTCGGAAGACTGATAGCGGGAACACGTTTCATTAACTTGATCAACGTTTGTTCAAGTTCGTTGAGGGCAAGTTGATTCTTCTGGGAGCTTGATTTTTTGCGGATAATGTTTTGGCATTTACCGGCTATGCGCATCGCTTCCAACATATCATTTTTCATCGCCAACAGCTTCGTGGTAATGAGCTTTTGCCGCACAGCGTGATTGCCATCCATGGTCGAATTCGCGATTTTTACGGATATTTCTTGGTCAACAATTGGAATATATTCTGCGATTGCTTGACTCAAGGGCACGTGCAAAAAACCTTCAATAAAAGCGCCGCCCTCCGTGCAATTGACAAATGGAACCGGGTTTGCAGCTTTCTTTTCTTGTTCAGCAAGAATGACCAACTCACCATGAAACCCGTGGTAGTTAGGTCGCGTTTGCACAATTCCCCCGTAATAGCCTGGCAATATCAAAACAGGTTCAACGGTGTCCCGACTGCTGGTGCCGGTAGCTTCGAATATTTTCTCTTGATTGGCGGACACGTTGCTGAAAGTCAGCGTCTTGCCATCATTGTCAATCACCGGGGTACTGTCGCTGTTGGCCGAGCTTGAAGAGTATTGCTTTCCATTGGAAAGTGCCAAATCCTGACCCACCAAAATAATGGGTCCGCATTTTAGATATTTGGCAATATGCAGGCTTGCAATGGATACAGAGCCCGCAGATGATAATGGTATGGATTCCTCAAACAAGTTGGATATCCATGCGTCAGCGCCGGCGTTGGCGTTGAAAACGATCTTGCTTTTAAATGGCTTTTTGAAGAAATTGGGGTGGCACGAAACGCCGATAAGCAGGGCGTCAACCGTGCTGGTGTCCACATCATCCAGAAAGTAAACCAGATCTCCCGGGTCAATCACCACAATGAAATCAGGAACGATGCCTGCTTTGCTGAGAGCGGGCGCGCATTGGGCCGCTGCCATTAATACGGCCCGCCCTTTGAGCTCCTTGAGTAAATGGATGTTTTTGTCTAATGATGGTCCCGGCGCAATGATCACAAAGGGCAAGTTTTGCAGTGATGTACCAAGTGCAGCAAGGTGACTGCTAGACGCTATTTGGGGCAGATTCGCAAGGCCTTGTGTCAACCATCGGTCGCCAAACGATTGCGATGTTTGCTGATTAGTCAGGAATACAGAAAAAGCGTGCTTGATTTCGTCCCAACCGAC
>CAIRGS010000048.1 GCA_903878125.1 uncultured Nitrosomonadales bacterium
CAAAACCCGAACGAGCCGAATCTGCTGGACGTTCTCCCGCCATCGAAATATACCCTGCTGCCCAACACGGCGGGGTGCTACAGCGCGGACGATGCCGTGCGCACGTTGCGACTCGCACGCGAGCTGCTTAACGGACACAATCTGGTCAAGCTGGAGGTGCTGGGTGATCCGCAATCGCTTTATCCGAATGTGGTGGAGACCCTCGCCGCCGCAAAAACTCTGGTGGCGGATGGCTTTCAGGTGATGGTGTATACCTCGGATGACCCCATCATCGCTAAGCAACTGGAAGATATTGGCTGTGTCGCCATCATGCCGCTGGCTTCTCTAATCGGCTCCGGCATGGGCATCCTCAATCCGTGGAATTTGCAGCTCATCATGGATCGCGTGCAGGTGCCCGTTATTGTGGATGCGGGAGTAGGCACGGCCTCAGACGCGGCCATCGCCATGGAGCTCGGTTGCCATGGGGTGTTGATGAATACTGCCATTGCCGCCGCACAGCAACCGGTATTAATGGCCTCTGCCATGAAGCAGGCTGTGGAGGCTGGCCGCATGGCATTCCTGGCCGGGCGCATGCCAAAAAAATTGTATAGCGCTTCGCCCAGCTCACCTACCAGCGGATTAATAAAGTGATTCCTCAGCGCTCGTCACACATTCGCAGCTATGTGCTGCGACAAGGGCGCATATCCAATGCGCAACAGCGTTGTCTTGATACGTTCCTGCCGATTTATGGCATTCCCTACCTCCCTCAACCGCTGGATTTGGAAAACGTCTTCGGCAGAACGTCGACCAAAATTCTTGAGATCGGCTTCGGCATGGGCGAGACCACTGCCGCCATCGCCCAGTCGCATCCGCAAAACGATTATCTTGCCCTTGATGTGCACACTCCGGGTGTGGGCAGTTTGCTCAAACAGATTGAAGAATCGGGCTTGAAAAATATCCGCATCATTCAGCATGATGCAGTTGAAGTGCTGCGCGACATGCTGGCCGATGACGTGCTGGACGGCGTTCATATTTTTTTCCCCGACCCTTGGCACAAGACACGCCACAACAAGCGTCGCCTGATTCAGCCTTCGTTTGTGGCGCAGCTGGTGAAGAAAATAAAACCGGGCGGATATATTCATGTCGCCACTGATTGGCAGGATTATGCTGAACAGGTACTCGCCGTGTTGAGCGGCGAAAAATCACTGGAAAATACTGCGGAGGATTATGCTCCGCGCCCGGCTTATCGCCCGCTTACCAAATTTGAACAGCGCGGGCTGCGTCTGGGGCATGGCGTTTCGGACTTGGTGTTCAAGAAACTCTAATTAAATCCCTGAGTCATTGCAGGCTGGCAATTCCACACAACCTTACTTGCGCAAAAATATCTGTAGCAAGTCATTCAAAAAGTGCCGCCCCAACTCGGTCGGTGCGATGCGCTGCAAGCCACGTTCAATCAGGCCGCGTTGCTCGGCCTGCTCCAGTTCACGGCGGATCAGCAGCAAAGACAAGCTGGTGCGCTCGGCAAATAGCGCGTCAGCAAATCCCTGATTCAAACGCAATGCATTCATCATGAATTCAAACGGCAAATCCTCGCGCTTGACTGCATGTTCGGTCTGCACCGGCACACCCTGCGCTACCTGTTGCAGGTAGGCCTGCGGCTGTTTATAACGCACCTGTCGCAGCACCTTGTCCGGAAAACTCAGCTTGCTGTGTGCGCCCGCGCCTATGCCCAGATAATCACCAAATTGCCAGTAATTCAGGTTATGGCGTGCCTGTTTTTTTGGCTGTGCAAAAGCCGAAGTTTCGTAATGTTGATAGCCGTGCACGCTGAGTATTTGTTCAATATCCTGCTGCATGGCGCTGCACAGATCATCGTCCGGAAGGGCTGGCGGATAACGGTGAAAAAATGTATTCGGTTCCAACGTAAGGTTGTAGCAGGACAAATGTTGCGGCGCAAATTCCAGTGCGGCATGCACATCCTGTGCCGCTTCCGCTTGCGTTTGCTGCGGCAAACCGTACATTAAATCCAGATTAATGTTGTCAAAATGCTGCTGTGCGATTTCTACTGCCCGCCGCGCCTCGGACGCATCGTGGATACGTCCCAGCGCTTTGAGGTGAGTATCGTTGAAACTCTGAATGCCGAGCGATAGCCGATTGACGCCCGCATCACGGAAGCCCGTAAACTTGCTTGCCTCCACAGTGCCTGGATTTGCTTCCAGCGTAATTTCCGCACCATGATCCAGCGGCAACAACATGCGTACTGAAGCGAGAATTCGTTCCATCGCCTGGGCAGAAAGCAGGCTGGGCGTGCCCCCACCGATGAACACGGTATATACCTTGCGTCCCCAAATTTGCGGCAGCGCCAGCTCCAGATCGCGCACTAACGCTGCCACGTATTCCTGCTCTGGCAGAGACTCGCGCACCTCATGCGAATTAAAATCGCAATAAGGACATTTACGCACACACCACGGAATGTGGATGTACAAAGACAGCGGCGGTAAAGCCTTAAAACTGACCCCTTGCGTTGTGGAGTCGAGTGGGTGTAAAAGATGAATATTCATAAGTACGATAGGCTCAACTGAGAGGATAAAATATGGAACAGGCAACTTTTGCAGCAGGGTGTTTCTGGGGCGTGGAAACCGCATTTCGGCAGATTCCAGGCGTGCATGAAACGAGTGTTGGGTACACTGGCGGCACTACGGTCAATCCAACTTATCAGGAGGTGTGCAATGGCACCACAGGCCATGCCGAAGCGGTACAAATCACCTTCGATCCAGTACAGGTCAGCTACACACAGCTACTGGAAATTTTCTGGCAATGCCACGATCCGACACAGCGCAACCGCCAAGGGCCGGATGTCGGCACGCAATACCGCTCTGCAATTTTCTTTCACTCAC
>CAIRGS010000049.1 GCA_903878125.1 uncultured Nitrosomonadales bacterium
CGGATTGGCTGTCCCTCTACTATTTTTCGACCTATGCATCAGCTTCTATCAGTTAACCTGTTTTCCTGTCTACAGAATATCCAGAGTAAGGCGCGCAGACTATTTTGTGTTGGATCATCAGCACTTGGCATACCTGAATATCATTCAAAAAATGCACTGCATGTATTGCTCGTATGCGGTTGGGTTGCTCGCCTACGCTCGCGAAATCACGGCACGCACCGAACAATATTTTTGCCCGATCAAGCATGCACGCAAAATCCTGAATGCACATTCGCGTTATGAACGTTTTCTGAACTATGGAGAGGCAGATAACTTCCATGGAAAACTTGAAGAAATTCGCACCGAACTTGCCAAGGAAGCGGGGCAAGCAGACAAAGACAGAGGGACAGGCGGCAGAAAAAAAAGACGGGGATGAAAGGAAATCGCTCGGATTTCAATCACCCGCATCGGTTTATAAAGAACTCCTACTGACCGACATACTCGGCGGGCAGTCCCAAAATTCGGTTGGTTATATGGATGAGAACCAACCTATTTGAGATGACCCGCTCTATATTTAAGATGCTGATTTACGGCAGTGTCCTGGCAACGCGAAACCCAAGATTATTAATGCGTTCCGTAGCTTCGATTCCCTCACGATATCGCACGTTAAAATACTCTGAATCATATTCAAATGATCCACCTCGAAGAATCAGCTTCGCACAATCGCCTTCCCGACAGCCGTCTGTCCATTGCCACACGTTGCCCAACATGTCATACAGGCCATAGGGATTAGGCTTGAAGCTTCCCACTGCCATTGGGGCGGATTTCTTTTTCTCATACTTGTTACCACAACCATGGCAATTGGCATTCTGAAATCCGAGTTCATTTCCCCAGTAATACTGAGTGGTAGTACCGGCTCGCGTGGCAATTTCCCATTCATGGTCGCTCGGTAAACGGTAGGTTTTACCAGTCTTGTGCGATAACCATTCAATATAGCGCTGAACATCATTCCAGTTCACATTAACCACAGGCTGCCTGCCACGTCCCCATTCTTCATCTAATGGTTTATAACCATTGCAACCACCGTCTTCCACGCATGCATCCCATTCATCGAATGTGACAGTATATTTTCCAATCTCAAAATCCGAGCCTGGAATCGGCACCATTTCAGGGCAGACCGTGCATGACTTAAGCGTTTCTTCTACCTTTTTCTCCTCAGTCTTGACAGTTTTCAATGGCTCATGTTTGGCCCGTTTGCCTTCGGCGTTGAGTTTCGGCGCACCCAATAGCACTTCAACCCTTTTTACTACGCCATCGCCCACGCGAATTTCTTGTTCAAATATGCGATCACTAAAGGCATCGACTTTCTTTTGCACCTTCAGCTTCAGCGAGCCCATAGGCACCTTTATATCCAACGGGCACTCGCCCTTGAATTTTCCATTAACCGAAACTTCGGCACCCGCATCATCACCTTTACAAACAACACTCAGTACGGAGCCAGCCGCGTAAACATTAGCGGATGATGCTGCCAGAACCGACAAGAACAAAAAATAAATTGATTTCATGAAATCTCCGTTAAAAAATAAACAATGGGCAGATTCTTAAAGCACTCTTGATCTGTTTTAATGAGGTTTTCTTCATTTAGTGCATAAGATTTTAAATAAGGGCCCAGACTCAAATATATTCCAGTTACCCATACTATCTCCATTCAACAACCGCCTTTTTATATACTCATTCATCTGTGACAAGAACAAAATACTAACCCGGAATTTTTTTATTTCAGCGTCATGACAAGTCTAAATCCGCTGATATGGTAACGTTCAGTCACATCATCCTTGAAACGGGTAGCTATGCGAATGTTTGTCGTGGTGTCATTCCAAGAGCCACCACGAAGCACTCGCTTCTTGCAGTCACCCTCCCAGCAACTGTCCGTCCATTGCCAAACATTGCCAGACATGTCATACAGACCATAGGGATTAGGCTTGAAACTACCAACTGGCGAGGTTGTCTTGTTGTCCCACTTGCTTCCACAAGCATTACAGTTTGCATTAGCACTAGAGGCCGAATCTCCGAAAGGAAAAATACCCCAATAATATTCGGTAGTAGTGCCAGCTCGCGCGGCGATTTCCCATTCCTCTTCAGTCGGCAGACGGTAAAGTTTACCGGTCTTGTTTGATAGCCATTTAATATAAGCCTGAGCATCATTCCAGCTCACATTAATCACAGGACGATTGTCACGACCCCATTCCTTATCCGAGGGACGATAACCGTTACAGCCGCCATCTACCACGCAGGCATCCCAGTCCTGGAACGTGACAGTGTATTTTGCCATGGCGAAATTGGTGCCGGGAATCGACACCATCTCGGGACATTCGACACATTTCTTCTTGTCTACCTGTAATGTTTTTGCCTTACCTTCCAAGGCTGACACCTTGGGTTTTTGCCGTTTTCCTTTGGCGTTAAGCTGCGCCGCGCCCAATATCACATCAACCTTTTTTACTACGTCATTGCCCATCCGAATTTCTTGTTCAAATATTCGATCACTATATTGATCAACGCTCTTTTGCACCCTCAGCTTCAATTTGCCCGCAGGTACATTTATGTCTAACGGGCATTCACCTTTAAATTTGCCGTTAACCAATACTTCTGCCCCTACATCCTCACCTTTACAATTGACGCTCAACAGGGATCCGGCCGCGCTTGCGTTAACGGATGCCGCGAGAGACATCATTAGCAGGAACAAAACATAAACTGATTTCATGAAATCTCCATTCTAAAAAATTGGGACGCATTGTTATATTCGCCTAAGAAAACTGCAAGGAGTATATCCACTTTGCCGCTAATATTTCTCTTTGCTACGAACATATTTACTGGCGCCTTGGCATTTCCATACTAAATACCCCCTCCATTCCTTTGTTTCGCTTTTGCTATTCAAGATAATTTGATGGTTTGACCCCATTTTGACAAAAAGTTCGTGAACCTATCATTCCTGTTCATAGCAGCCAATTACAACCTGGTCAGAAAATCGCAAAAAAAAGCGAAGAAGCAGGAAATCCACCGAAAAACCACCATTAGCAAGCTGGAAAAGTGAAAGTGGGCTGAAATACTGATGAGCAGCCAAGAAAAACAAACGAATCAATATTTTTGCAGCCTGCTAAAAAACCCATTACAGCATTCCCCGCTCTGCAAATGACAACCACCCGGTTCCTGCCACAATGAAGTGATCCAGCACGCGCACGTCCACCAGTACGAGTGCCTGTTTAAGCGTATCGGTAAGCAGTCGGTCGGACTGGCTGGGCTCAGCCTCGCCTGAAGGGTGATTGTGTGCCAGGATGACTCCGGCCGCGTTATGGTACAACGCACGTTTAACCACTTCGCGCGGATACACGCTAGTTTGAGTGAGTGTACCGTGGAACATTTCCTCTGATGCAATCACTCGGTTTTGGGCGGTGAGGAAGACAACCAGAAACACTTCCTGCTCGCGGCCACTCAATAGCAATCGAAGATAATCGCGCACCGCACCCGGCGAGTTCAGCGCATCGCCCATGCGCATTACCTCTTGTAAGGCACGCCGCGACATTTCCAGCACGGCCTGCAACTGAGCATATTTGGCCTGCCCCATACCGTATATGGCACAAAACTCTTCTTGGCTAGCGGCAAACAAACAGGTAAGGGTGCCAAACTGGGTGAGAAGATCACGGGCCAAATCCACCGCACTTTTGCCCACTACACCAGTGCGCAAAAATATTGCCAGTAGCTCGGCATCCGAGAGTGAGGCCGCTCCGCGCTGGATTAACTTCTCCCGTGGCCGCTCTCCCTCCGGCCAATTATTAATTCCCATTGCTCTCCCTTGCCGAAATACAGTGGTTTTTTTGATAAAGAACAGCAGTTTTTGCTAAAATGCACAGCATTATGGAACAAATTCAAACAAAGCGTATTCTGCTTGGCCTCACCGGAGGTATTGCCGCCTATAAAGGCGCCGAATTAACTCGCTTGTTGGTAAACCAAGGCATACAGATACAGGTTGTGATGACTGAAGCTGCGTGCCATTTCATCACGCCGACTACCATGCAGGCGCTATCCGGCAAGCCGGTGTTCACCAGTCAGTGGGGCGAGCACACAGCTGATCACATGGCACACATTAGTCTAAGCCGTGCCACCGATGCCATCATAATCGCGCCGGCTACAGCTGATTTCATCGCCAAGTTGGCACACGGCTTGGCCGATGACCTGCTTTCCACGCTGTGCCTGGCTCGCAATTGTCCGTTGCTGGTCGCCCCTGCAATGAATCGACAAATGTGGGAAAGTCCAGCCACGCAACGCAATATTCGGCAACTGGTTGCTGATGGGGTAACTATTTTAGGCCCTGTTAACGGTACGCAAGCATGTGGTGAGGAAGGTATGGGACGCATGCAGGAGCCCACAGAGTTGGCACACACTGTGCTCACCTTTTTGAAGCCAAAATCATTATCCGGCGTGAAATTTCTGCTGACTGCCGGGCCAACCTATGAAGCAATAGACCCAGTACGCGGCATTACCAATCGCAGCTCCGGCAAGATGGGCTATGCCATCGCGCAGGCCGCGCTGGAACTGGGTGCGGAGGTTACATTGATTTCCGGTCCTACAGCCTTATCCAGCCCCCATGGTGCTGCGCTGGTGAATGTCACCAGCGCAGCAGAAATGTTCGAGGCAGTCCAAAAGCATGTCGCAGATGCCGATATTTTCATTGCCGTGGCAGCCGTGGCCGATTATCACGTAGCACAACCGCGCGAACAAAAAATCAAGAAGAGTAGCGGCGGACTAACGCTGGAACTATTGCCCAATCCAGATATCCTGGGATATGTCTCCGGACTTCCAAAACCACCATTCTGCGTAGGTTTCGCGGCCGAAAGCCACAACCTGCACGAATACGCTGCAACGAAGCGAAAAATCAAAAAAATTCCACTGCTCGCCGCCAATCTGGTGCAACAAGCAATTGGGGCAAATGACAATGAGCTGATTTTATTTGATGATGCGGGCGAGCATGTATTGCCGCGCGCGGATAAACTCACAGTGGCGCGAGCTTTGTTGCAGCACATAGTCAATCTTTATCGGCAAGGAGAGTAATTATGAAAAAAAATGTGGATGTGAAAATTCTCGACCCGCGCTTGCATGAGCACCCGCCCGCTTATGCCACGCTTGGATCGGCAGGGATAGATTTGCGTGCCTGTATTGATCAGAGCATGATTATTAAGCCCGGCCAATGCGAACTCATCCCGAGCGGCATTGCAATTCATCTGGCCGACCCGCAGTGCGCCGCGATGATCTTGCCGCGCTCCGGGCTTGGACACAAACATGGAATTGTACTGGGCAATTTGGTCGGACTAATCGATTCCGACTATCAAGGACAGATATTCATTTCTATCTGGAACCGAGGGCAGCAACCGTTCACTCTAATGCCCCTGGAACGCGTAGCGCAACTGGTTATCGTGCCGGTACTGCAAATGCAGCTCAATATCGTCAAGGATTTCGCCATAAGCCAGCGCGGAAGTGACGGATTTGGCAGTACCGGCAAGCATTGATAAATACGGCCTGCGAATTACATCTCAAAGCAAGAAAAACCACTTTAGCGGAGGATTTTTTGTTGCGGGTGTGTGAGTTACCTGTTTTGTAGCTTGATACGCCTATAACGCAATGAAGACCATAGAGCGGCGGCAATGAAAACCACCCCTACGAAACCAGTGACAATCTCAGGTATATGGTACTTCATGCTTGCAAGCATAATGACAGCCAGAATTCCGATCGCATAATGCGCACCATGCTCAAGGTACACATACGAATCAAGGGTTTGTTTGCGTACCAGAAATACAGTCATTGAACGCACAAACATTGCGCCAATACCGAGGCCAATCATGATGATGACAATATCCTTGGTAATGGCAAATGCCCCGATCACTCCATCGAAAGAGAAAGAAGCATCCAGTACCTCAAGATACAGAAAGCCGCCTATCCCGCCGCGCTTAATAACATCGCTTATTTTTGCATCATCTTCTTCTTTTTCAAGAAGACTGCTAATCACGTCTACACCTACGTAGGACAGTACGCCCCAAAGGCCGGCGACAAGTACCACCAGTTGCTTGCCCTGTTCGACCATAGTCATACAGGCCAACAGTGTGCCAAGCGCAATCATTACCGAGAATGATGCCACTTTACCAAAGGTGGCAATTTTTTCTTCAATATGACCAAGCCAATGCAATTCTTTTTTTTCATCCAGCAGAAAATTAAGGAACACCAGCAATAGAAAAATCCCTCCAAACGCGGCCACTTCAGCATGATGATTGGTCAAATGAAGCGCATATTCATCGGGATTGTTCAGCCCCATATTCCACACCTCAACTAGTCCGAGGTCAGCCGCAAGTGCAACAATCACAAGCGGAAAAAGCAATCGCATGCCGAACACAGCGATCAGCATTCCGATTGTCAGGAAGATGTCCTGCCAGAATTTGTTCCAGCTTTTCAGGACTGAAGCATTGACGACAGCATTGTCAAATGAGAGCGATACCTCCATAACGCAGAGGATAGCGGCAATCCCAAGAGCTTCAAGTGCGACTATCCAACCACCTCGGCTATAACCCCACCATGCCGCCAACCCAAGACCCACAAAAGCAATAAAAAATGAAATTTTAAAATGGCGCATACCGTCCCTTCAAAACTATAACTCGCGGTGCAATAGCCTTTGATAAAAATAAATATTGCACCAATTTATTTAGTGCCGCAGTAAGGCTGTGGGATTAATTACGTTACGTAGGTTTAACCTTAAGGCTGACAAAACTATCTACGTCAAATGCCCACAGTTAACCAATACTAAAGCAAGACACGAAGTTGAACTGAGGCACTAAGCATGCCCTGAGCCATTCGACAAGCACAGCGCGGGATTGTCCGAGATCTTCGACGATAAAATCAATGAAGTGCAAGCGCTACCGCTTGAATAATGAAACGCCTTTAATCCATATCCAGAGTCAAAAATAAATCCAAACTTTATCTGGCCACAGCGGTAGCTCAAACATTACTGGAAACTTTTTTGGCCGCTTCCCCTCCAGAAAAATTGTTGGCTGGAGGCAAATAGCGTACTAACTCGTTCAATGCCAAACGGTAAACATCCCGTTTAAAATCAATCACACTTTCCATCTCAACCCAATAATCATTCCAACGCCAGGCATCAAACTCGGGGTGAACGGAAGAACGCAAACAGACATCACAATCGCGTCCGACCAGTCGCAGCAAAAACCATATCTGCTTCTGCCCCTTGTAACTGCCACGCCACTCACGCTTAACCCAATGTTGCGGCACTTCATAACGTATCCACTCACGCGTGCGACCAAGTATCTGAACATGACAAGACAACAAACCTACCTCTTCCTGCAATTCGCGATACATCGCTTGTTCCGGTGTTTCACCACACTGTATGCCACCTTGCGGGAATTGCCACGCATGCTGCCGGATGCGCTTGCCCCAGAATACCTGATTTTTGGCGTTAGATAGAATGATGCCGACGTTGGGGCGATATCCATCCCGATCAATCATCTTCGCCACCTGTTAAGTTAATTTAGATAGGTCGGATTTTTTCACATTTCACACCATATTGAAAGCTGCCTCATCACAATCGTTACAGCATGCTTACTTCGTTCGCTGTAAAATTGGCACCCTGATAATTTTTTTTGACAAACATACCATCATGCGCGTTTCACAATTTTTCATCTCTACCCAGAAAGAAGCTCCTTCCGAAGCCGAACTAATCAGTCATCGTTTAATGTTACGCGCCGGCTACATCAAGAGGCTGGCTAGTGGCCTGTACACGTGGATGCCGCTGGGTCTGCGCGTGTTGCGCAAAGTGGAAGCCGTAGTACGCGAAGAAATGAATAATGGAGGTGGCATAGAGCTGTTAATGCCCGCCGTACAGCCAGCCGAACTTTGGCAAGAAACCGGGCGCTGGGAAGTATTTGGGCCGCAAATGCTCAAAATTAAAGATCGCCATGACAATCTATTTTGTTTTGGTCCCACTCACGAAGAAGTTATTACTGACATTGCACGGCGTGAAATAAATAGCTATCGTCAGTTACCCGTGAATTTCTACCAAATCCAGACCAAATTCCGGGACGAGGTGCGCCCCCGTTTTGGTGTGATGCGTGCACGCGAATTTGTAATGAAAGATGCTTATTCATTCCATGCCAGCTTCGACAGCCTGGAACAAACCTACCAAGTGATGTATGACACCTACAGCCGCATTTTCACCCGTCTTGGCCTCCAGTTCCGAGCCGTTGCGGCGGATACAGGTGCCATTGGCGGCAGTGGCTCACATGAATTCCATGTGCTGGCCGATTCCGGCGAAGACGGCTTGGCATTCTGTCCCACTTCCGATTACGCCGCTAACGTGGAACTGGCTGAGGCCATCGCACCAAGCATCTTGCGCGCGGCTGCCGGCGAAAATTTGCAAAAAATCATTACGCCCGGACAAAAAACCATCGAAGACGTCGCCACTTTCTTGAATGTGACGCCGCAACAAGTGCTGAAGGCAATCGCGGTAATGGATGCTGGCGGCAACTTTACCCTGCTTCTTCTACGCGGAGACCACATGCTGAACGAAATCAAGGTAGCCAAGATAGTAGGCGAATTCCGTTTCGCCAGCGACGATGAAATCCATCAGAACATGGGCTGTCGCACTGGTTACATTGGTCCGGTCAATACGGTCGTGCGAATCCTGGCTGATCACGCTGCTGCTGCCATGAGTAATTTTGTCTGCGGAGCCAATGACGACGGCTTTCACTACACTCACGCAAACTTTGGACGCGACATCAGCTTGGACGAAACCAATGTGCATGACCTCCGCAACGTGGTCGCCGGTGATCCCAGCCCCGATGGAAATGGCAAGCTGGAACTCTGTCGCGGTATCGAAGTCGGCCACATTTTCCAGTTGCGCACCACGTATTCCGAAGCGCTCAATGCTAGTTACCTCGATGAAAACGGCAAATCTCAATTCCTTGAAATGGGTTGTTATGGTATCGGTGTATCGCGCATCGTCGCTGCCGCAATAGAGCAAAATTATGACGAGCGTGGCATTACCCTGTCTGCTGCCATGGCTCCGTTCCAGGTGGCTCTTGCCCCTATTGGATTAAATAAGAGCGAAGCCGTGCGTATTGCAACAGAGCAGCTTTATGCTGACATTAGCGCGGCAGGAATTGAAGTATTGCTTGATGATCGCAATGAACGTCCAGGTGTAATGTTTGCTGATTTAGAACTCATCGGCATCCCGCATCGCATCGTAATCGGGGATCGCGGTCTCAGCCAGGAAGTGCCCATGGTTGAATATAAAGGACGGCGCGATGAAGAAGCGCAACAAATCCCGTTGCAAGATATTGTTAAGTTCATGCAATCAACCTTGTAGCGCCCGGCCACCGGCGCAAATTGGGCACCACGCTTGCCACGGCCTGGATACCTGGCTTACTCTAAGCTGATGGTTACAGCGGGACACGCTGCTTCAGATGCGTCCGCAGCTACTTTTGTTAGCCTCGCCTTAAAGTATTTCAGTAACTTGCCGTAAGATAGTTATCTTCAAAGAGCATGGAGTTCGAAAGGTAGATTTTTAAAGTCACCCTTAAAGCGATGCGACCAATTCGAAAATGTTATTCAAATTACATTATGCTACCCTTGCTGGCAGCGGGATTGCTGTCCGCCCAATCAACACACGGCGGCGCACAAACCTACCAACCATTATCTGCCAGCGTGCAAACCGCGTTAAACCACTCCATTTCAGATCAAGCACCACTCAAGCTGTCATTTGCATCGCAACTGGAGTATGACACTTGGTTGAATAACACATCGCGCCGCTTGGAGAAACGCATCCCGGACGCGGACTATCGCCTGAACTTCCTCAAGGCTGTGTATTACGAAGCCACGCGTGCCGGATTAGACCCGCAATTGGTGTTGGGACTTATTCAAGTAGAAAGTGGTTTCAAGAAATATGCCGTATCCAGCGAAGGGGCGAGAGGATATATGCAAGTAATGCCGTTTTGGTTGAGTCTCATCGGCCAACGCGAGGGCAATTTGTTCCACCTGCGCACCAACCTGCGATATGGCTGTACCATCCTGCGCCACTACCTCGACATGGAAAAGGGTGATCTCTTCCGCGCTCTGGGGCGCTATAACGGCAGCCTAGGCAAACCGGAATACCCCAATCTAGTCAAGGCAGCATGGTACAAACACTGAGATTTATCACACATCCTCTACACAAGCTTCTTTTCAACACCTCATCAAAAATACCACTTAACGTTATTGTGCAAGAAATTCCAAGTCATACATCAACACCGTAACATTGTGGCTCTTATGTATGTGTTTGCTCATCCAAACATCTTCCGCCACAAGCGGCGGGGAGTTTTCCAGAATACATTCAACTTATTGTTTATAAAATTTTAATATTTAATGTCGTCATGGCGATTTGTTGTTTTTTAGTTTTTATAATGAAGGGATATCCGACAGACTGTTACTCTGTGTAATAATTATGTAATAAAAAACGGCTATAGTTTGTGGAGGCTACTTTGTAGCGTTCCTAACTTTTGGAGAGAATATGACAAAACTAAATCGTTTTCTTTATATATTTGGGTTTGCCGCCTCTGTGTCGTTAACCGTCAATGCTTCGGCCGTTAACCTTACCGGCGCAGGTGCCACCTTCCCCTATCCAATTTACGCCAAATGGGCAGATGCCTATAAAACCCAAACCGGCATCAGCCTGAACTACCAATCCATTGGTTCCGGCGGTGGCATCAAACAAATTATCGCCAAGACCGTAGATTTTGGCGCCTCAGATATGCCTTTGAAACCAGAAGAGCTGGCAAAGAACGGCCTGATACAATTCCCGGCAGTGATCGGCGGTGTGGTGCCTGTGATCAACGTAGCCGGAGTTACAGCCGGGCAGCTCAAACTGGACGGCAAGGTGCTGGCTGATATTTTTCTCGGCAAAATCACCAAGTGGAATGACCCAGCGCTAATGGCGCTGAATGTGGGCACTAAACTACCCAATGAAACCATCACCGTAGTGCATCGCTCCGATGGTTCAGGCACCACTTTCATCTTCACCAACTACCTGTCCAAGGTTAGTCCGGAGTGGAAATCTGCGGTTGGCGAAGGCAGTGCTGTCTCCTGGAAAGCAGGCACTGGCGGCAAAGGCAATGAAGGCGTTGGATCTTATGTGCAGCGCATAAAAAATTCCATCGGTTATGTGGAATATGCTTATGCTCTACAGAATAAAATGACTTATGCACAACTAAAAAACCATGACGGTCAGTTTGTCAAACCAGATGACAGCTCGTTCAAGGCTGCCGCTGCCAACGCTGACTGGGAAAAGGTTCCAGGTTTTTATAAGCTGTTAACCGAAGAATCAGGCAAAGAAAGCTGGCCCATCACCGGCGCTACTTTCATTCTGATGCACAAGACACAAGACAAACCTGAAACAGCTAAAGATGTACTAAAGTTCTTCGACTGGGCTTACATCAATGGCGGCAAGACGGCTGAGGCTCTGGATTATGTGCCTATGCCGGAAAAAATTCGGAAGCTGGTGCGTGCCGCTTGGAAATCACAGGTCAAGGATAGCAAGGGTACAGCGATCTGGAAATAATAGTCTACTTAAGCGCTCTGGCAGAGTGTGTTTGCAAGATATAATTCTTGCCGGATAAAATTTGAGGGGGCCGGGCTCCCTCAAATTTTGAGTACTTTTAAATAAATCATGCCGACATTTTTACGTGTAGTACATATGAAGCGCCATAACTTGCTGGACATTCTGTTCCGCAATGTCACTCGTTTATCTGCATTTGCAGTGCTCGTGCTACTCGTCGCTATTATTGTTTCACTGATAATTGGCAGTCTACCCTCCATTAAAGCGTTCGGTTTCCAATTTCTAACCAGCGCGGAATGGAATCCCGTCACGGACGAGTTTGGTGCCCTCGTTCCGATAGTTGGCACGCTGGTAACATCTGCCATCGCATTACTGATCGCTATCCCGGTCAGTTTCGGTATCGCGCTTTTCCTCACTGAACTATCGCCGCGCTGGCTACGCCGTCCACTGGGCATTGCCATCGAACTGCTGGCTGGCATCCCCAGCATTATTTATGGCATGTGGGGTTTGTTTGTGTTTGCTCCGCTTTTTGCTGACCATGTTCAACCCTGGCTCATTGAACATCTAGGTCCGCGGCCGATAATTGGGCCTTTGTTTCAGGGGGTCCCCATGGGTATAGGTGTGCTCACCGCAGGCATCATTCTGGCCATCATGGTCATTCCATTTATTGCCTCGGTGATGCGCGATGTATTCGAGGTTGTACCCACCCTGCTCAAGGAATCTGCATACGGCTTGGGCGCTACCACTTGGGAAGTGATGTGGAAAGTGGTACTGCCCTATACCAAGATCGGTGTAGCTGGCGGTATTATGCTAGGCTTGGGGCGTGCGTTAGGCGAAACCATGGCAGTCACCTTCATCATCGGCAATGCGCATACATTGAGTGCCTCGCTACTGATGCCGGGTAATAGCATCTCCTCCGCTTTGGCCAACGAATTCAATGAGGCAGTTGGAAAGTTATATACCTCAGCGCTAGTCGAACTCGGACTTATTCTGTTCTTGATCACTTTCATCGTGTTGTCAATGGCACGTTATATGCTGTACATGCTGACGAAACGCGAAGGATCCACGACCTGATTATGCTGACACTCTTCGTACGCCGCCGTCTGATTAATGCCATAGGTCTCGGAATTTCGGCCTTGGCCATGCTGTTCGGCCTGCTCTGGTTGGGCTGGATTTTATGGACGCTGCTGGCAAACGGCCTGCCTCAACTGTCCATGGTAGTGCTTACCCAGATGACACCACCACCCAACAGCGCCGGCGGCTTGCTCAACGCCATTGCCGGCAGCCTGATGATGACCTTTCTCGGCGCACTGATTGGCACTCCTATCGGCATACTGGCGGGCACCTATTTGGCAGAATTCGGCCAGCGCGGCTGGTTAGCGCCGACCACGCGCTTCATTAACGACGTGCTGCTTTCTGCGCCATCTATCGTAATCGGTCTGTTCATATATGAAATGTATGTCGTCAAGATTGGGCACTTCTCCGGCTGGGCCGGAGCGCTGGCATTATCCATTTTAGTCATACCGATCGTCATCCGCACCACCGAAAATATGTTGCGCCTGGTGCCTAATACCTTGCGCGAAGCAGCGGCAGCGCTAGGCGCACCACAATGGAAAGTGATCAACCTGGTTACTCTGCGCGCTGCACGAGCTGGCATCATTACCGGGGTGCTGCTAGCGGTGGCGCGTATTAGCGGAGAAACCGCACCGCTATTGTTTACCTCGCTGAATAATCAATTCTGGAGCAGCGATATGAATCAGCCCATGGCCAACCTGCCGGTAGTCATTTTCCAATTTGCCATGAGTCCCTACCAGGACTGGCAGAGTCTGGCCTGGGCTGGTGCGCTGCTTATCACTTTCAGCGTACTCTCGCTCAATATAATGGCGCGAGTCTTGTTCCGCCAGAAATCAACAACTTATTAAGGATGTAGACAGATGAGTGCTGAGAAAACTGTTACTCCGAAGCTAGTCGTACGCGACCTGAATTTTTACTACGGGGCTGAGCGCGCCCTCAAGGACATCAACCTTACTATTCCGGAAAAAATGGTGACTGCCTTTATCGGTCCCTCAGGCTGCGGTAAGTCCACCATGCTGCGCACCTTCAACCGCATGTACCAGCTCTACCCGAAGCAAAAAGCTACTGGTGAAGTTCTGTTGGATGGTGAAAATATTCTCGACAAAAAACAGGATCTCAACACACTCCGTGCCAAGATCGGCATGGTATTCCAGAAACCTACACCGTTCCCAATGTCTATTTATGACAACATTGCTTTCGGTGCGAAACTCTATGAAAACCTGAGCCGCCATGATATGGACGAACGCGTGGAATGGGCATTGAGAAAAGCAGCGCTCTGGACAGAGGCGAAAGACAAACTGAAACAGAGCGGTACCGGGCTTTCCGGCGGTCAGCAACAGCGCTTGTGCATTGCACGCGCGATCGCTGTCAAACCGCAAATACTGTTACTCGACGAACCTACCTCTGCGCTAGACCCAATTTCCACTGCACACATCGAAAAACTGATCGATGAGCTGAAAACAGAATTCACCATCATCATCGTCACCCACAATATGCAGCAGGCAGCGCGCGTGTCAGACTACTCCGCCTATATGTATCTGGGCGACCTGATCGAATTCGGCGATACCAGCACGGTGTTCACCAATCCCAAGCGCAAGGAAACGGAAGATTACATTACAGGCCGTTTCGGTTGATCGTTTGCCACTCCTGACGTGCATCAGGAACAAGCTATTTATCTACTGCTGGGCTCTATTCAAACGCTGCGGTTTCTCATCGCGCAAGCCATCGCCAGCGCGTTTCAGCGATGCCCTTGCTGTGGGGGTGAAGAGAGATATATTTAATGACAGAACAAGACTAAGGCTCGGTTGTTCCAAGTGCTGTGGTGTTAAAACCACCATCCACATAGGTGATTTCTCCGGTGATGCCGCTGGCCAAATCGCTACACAAGAACGCCGCAACATTACCTACTTCTTCAGTCGTAACGTTACGCTTCAATGGAGCATTTTTTTCATTGTAATTTAATAGTTTATTAAAGTCGGCAATGCCTGCCGAAGCTAGTGTTTTGATCGGGCCTGCGGAAATGCCATTTACACGGATACCCTTATTGCCGAGATTCATCGCTAAATAACGAACACTGGCTTCCAAACTGGCCTTAGCTAAGCCCATCACATTGTAGTGTGGCATGGTGCGCACTGCGCCGAGATAGCTTAGTGTGAGCAGCGCGGCGGCGCGGCCCTCCATCATTGGTAATGCGGCTTTAGCCATCGCCGGAAAACTGTAAGAACTAATGTCGTGCGCAATTCGGAAAGCTTCGCGGTTAAATCCATCAAGAAATTCACCAGCTAGTGCCTCGCGTGGGGAAAAGGCGATTGCATGCACGAAGCCGTCGAATTTATCCCAATGTTTGCCAAGATCAACAAATAGCTGGTCAATTTCAGTATCACTCGCTACATCGCACGGGAATATCAGTTCACTGTCAAACTCTCGTGCCAGCTCGCACACCCGGTCACGTATGCGCTCACCCTGATAGGTAAACGCGATTTCTGCGCCTTCACGACGCATGGCTTGTGCGACGCCATAAGCGATGGAACGATTGCTGATCATACCGGTAATCAAGATGCGTTTATTTGCCAGAAATCCCATGTTATTCCTTAAAAAAGTGTTGCTTAAAGTATACCATCTGAATATCGGACAGCCGGATATTGAAACTCCGGCCAACGTACTCGAAAAAATACGTTCGACCGATCTGA
>CAIRGS010000050.1 GCA_903878125.1 uncultured Nitrosomonadales bacterium
GCTTGCAGCAAATACTGTTGCGACGTCCAGGCGGTGATCGGGAGATGGTGGAGATACTGGCGCTGGTGTTATTGCACGATGAACGGCTTGTTGAACGCGCGATTGAGCAAGCGCTGATCAGTGAGCAACCCTCCAAACAGCATGTGCTCAACTGCCTGAGCCGGCTTGACGAGACACCCAGACCAGACTCCCTGGAACTGCCACAGCAGCTGCGGCTAAGGACAGAGCCACAGGCCAATACCGCCCGTTACGATTATCTGCGAGGAGCGGGCCATGAACACTGATGCCATGGTTCGTATCCTGAAGTCGCTTAAGTTGTTCGGCATGGCGCAAAGTGTTGAGGAGCTGGCGGGCCAATCCTCACCTGCCTACCAGCAGGCAGTACCGATACTGGAAAGTCTGCTCAAGGCCGAAGTGGCTGAGCGCGACGTGCGCTCCATACAATATCAGATGAAGGCTGCCCGGTTCCCGGCCTACCGGGATCTGGCCAGCTTCAACTTCACACAAAGCACGGTGGATGAAACCTTGATCCGCTCGTTGCACCGCTGTCAGTTTATCGAGGACACGCAGAATCTGGTGCTCGTTGGCGGTCCGGGCACTGGCAAAACCCACCTGGCTACCGCATTGGGTGTGCAGGCTATCCAGCACCACCGCTATCGGGTTCGGTTCCTATCCACGATCGAATTAGTTAATGCGCTGGAGCAGGAAAAACAACAAGGGGCGCAAGGCCGAATTGCCAATCGTCTGACGCATACTGATCTGGTGATCCTGGACGAACTTGGTTATCTGCCATTCAGTCAGGCTGGTGGTGCTTTGCTGTTCCACCTGCTCAGCAAGTTATACGAAAAAACCAGTCTGATCATTACCACCAATTTGAGCTTTGCCGAATGGCCAACGGTTTTTGGTGACGCCAAGATGACCACCGCTTTGTTGGATCGATTGACGCATCACTGCCACATCATCGAGACCGGCAATGACAGTTATCGATTCAAACATTCAACGAAACAAAACAGGGAGGGAAACGCTGGCAGAAAGAGGAGCAGCTAAACCATAATTGGGCACAACAGGCGGGTCAATTTTCAGTGCAATTGGTGGGTCAGATTTAGATGCAATTTAACAACCTAGCCTAAGAAAGTCATAAAGCAACACTATCTAGCTGTTTGTATATGATTATTTTCTGGCCAGGCAGCCCATGATGCGCAATCGGAATATATCCCGTTTAATATCCCTTTTTATTTCTTTTTATATCCCTTTTTAAGACCCTTATAAAGCGGTATAAATATCACCGCGTCCCCGCCATGATATCTCCACCAAAACCAAAGGAGGTAGCCATGAAAATTAGCCTAGACAACCTGACTGAACACGCAATTGAACAAATGACTCGCCGCCGCATTCCAGAGTGGGTGATGGACGCACTTGAAAGCTATGGCGATAGTATTAAATGCCTCGATGACGGAAGGAAATGGGGCTTTAGCTAGGAAAGCAGACGCCTTGTGCGTCGATATCTTGGGAAATCCGCATTAGAGGGGCTTTCCAAGTATCGCAACGTATATGCAGTGATCTGTAATGAGAAGGTAGTAACTGTGGCCCGTTCAAGAACCCCGATTATTAATAGAGACAAGTTTTACTCGCACTGATTGAACCGCTAC
>CAIRGS010000051.1 GCA_903878125.1 uncultured Nitrosomonadales bacterium
ATTGCCCAAGCCTTGCGTCAGCATTCGCCCAGCATTGTCATTGTGGAACTGGGTGCCAATGACGGCCTGCGCGGCACGCCTATCGCCGATATCGAGAGCAATCTCAGCGCTGTTATCCAACAATCAAGCCAAGACAACAGAAAAGTACTACTCGTGGGAATTCAGTTACCGCCCAACTATGGCAAAAACTACACGGATCAATTCAAGGCGATTTTTTACCGACTGGCGCAGCGCCACTATGTGGCGCTGGTTCCGTTCATGCTTGAAAATGTTCCGCCGGAACAATTTCAGGCCGACAACTTGCACCCCACAGCGTCGGCGCAAGCACAAATCCTCCAGACTATTCTGGCCAAGCTAAAACCTCTATTGAAGTGAACCATTTTTAGAGACACCCTAAAGGAATCGGGTTTAAGGCAATGCTGAACAAGTCCGTTCGCGTTGAGTTTGTCGAAACGTACTCCTTGTGAATCAATAAGTTGCTATTGGATTCGACAGGCTCAGCCCGAACGGAGGGACTGGTTCAGCGTAGCCTTAACGTAATTTGATGCCAGCCTGCGTAGATAGACCAGGAAAAGAACTCGCCACTCCCGCACCGAAACGCTTGGCGAGTCGCTCGGCGATACCTTCATGGGTAGTGAAATCGACAATGTTCTCTGCCTTGATCACATCGCGCGCCACGCTATCCATACTACCCATGCCATCCGCCAAGCCCAGCTCAATGCTCTTTTGGCCGGTCCAGATCAAGCCACTGAATATATCTGGTGATTCCTTCAGACGCTTGCCGCGTCCTTGTTTCACTACCTCAATAAATTGCTGGTGAATTTCGGCGAGCATATTTTTAGCATGTTCCTGCTGCCCCAAATTAACTGGCGAAAATGGATCCATGAAACCCTTGTTCACCCCCGCCGTCATCAAGCGGCGCTCCACACCCAGCTTGTCCATCGCGCCTGTAAAGCCAAAGCTATCCATCAACACGCCGATTGATCCAACCAAGCTCCCTTTATTGACAAAAATCTTGTCCGCCGCCGCCGCCACGTAATAACAGCCGGAAGCACATATATCCTCAATTACTACATACAACGGGATCTTTGGGTACTTGGCACGCAAACGGCGGATTTCATCGTTAATATTACCCGATTGCACCGGACTACCGCCGGGGCTATCCATTCGCAGAATCACCCCTTGCGTGTGACTATCCTTGAATGCATCCTGCAGGCTGGTCATAACGCTGTCGGCATTGGCTGCGGTCTCTGCCGCGATCACGCCATGCATTTCCACCAGTGCAGTGTGCTTGCCGCTTAGCGGCAACTCGGATTTGCTCATCCAGCCCATAAACAGGAAAAGCAAAATGCAGAGATAGCCAAACGTCAGTACCTTGAAAAAAATACCCCAGTGGCGCGCCCGGCGCTGCTCCTGAATGGCCGACATAGCAAGCTTCTCCAGCACGCCGCGTTCCCAGTTGTTGTTTTGTTCTGACATAATTATTCCTCAATAAAAAACTGCACCCAGGGCACCTCTAAAAATTAAGAGTTCTAAACAAGACTAGGCACGAATAAAAAATGTTGACGCAGCATATAATTGATATGTAAGGAAACATTTTTTGTGAGCAACAGCGTATTGTAACGAAATCTGAATTTTTAGAGTTGCCCTCCAGTATATCAGGCGTATTCTTTAAACCATGCGCGCAACCCGACAAAATCGTCCATCAACGCCAGCGGTTCCAGGGCACGCAACTGGTCTTCTGGATGCGCACCGTGCGTCATGCCAATCGCGTCCACGCCGGCGTTACGCGCCATTTGCAAATCATGCGTGGTATCGCCCACCATCAGCACACGCTGTGCTATCACTCCAAGTTCGCCCATGATTTCCAGCAACATCGCTGGATGCGGCTTGGAAAATGTTTGGTCTGCCGTACGGGTAGCGTGGAAGTAAGACTCCATCCCACTGGTTTGCATGGCCCGCTTTAACCCCTGTCGGCTTTTGCCCGTCGCCACTGCCAGCCAGTGCCCGGCAGCATGCAGCTCCGCAATTGTCTGCTGCGCTCCCTCGAACAATGGAATAGCCTCACCCTGCGCCAGGAAATGATGGCGGTAACGTGCCACCAGATCATCGCGCTGATTCTCCTGCAAATCCGGCACGGCTTGGCTCAACGCCTCTTGCAACCCCAGGCCAATCACATGCCTCGCAACGGCATCGCTGGGCTCGATCAAGCCCAAATCTCGACATGCAGCCTGGATCGAACTCGCTATCACTGCTGTGGAGTCCATCACTGTGCCATCCCAATCGAACACAATCAAATCATAACGTTTCGCCATAGGAATCTTCCAAAAAATAAGGCGCGGATATTAGCATTTTTGCCGGCATCACTACCAAGCATTGCCGATCTGCATAGTACCGACAAGCATTGCGCACTATGAAAACGTCTCGGCGATCAAATTCAAGTGACACTCGTTTGGGTGGGAATTTAAAGAAATGCCGGCAAGAGACTTGGCCGCCAATGATGCTGAGATACAGTTTCAATCAAAGTTTATTGCTGACTCGGCAAAATAATTTTGAAACATACATCGTTGCTACTGCAATAAACTTTTTCAGCGGGAGGCACATAGTTGCTCACTGCTTATCTGGCTGAACGGCGCTCCAATTTATTGGCGTGGCATATCGATGACTTGCGCGCGGCCATGAATACTATGACAATAACTGCTATCAATTAACCGAGAAAAACCTATGACCACTTATATGTACACCACGTCCGTGCCTGTTTTCAAGCAACTATTGAAGAGCCTCAGCATTATTTTGACCAAGGCTGAAGCATACGCAACCGATAAAAAATTTAAACCGACAGTGCTGTTGGAGGCACGACTATGCCCTGATATGTTCCCCTTGAATCGCCAAGTGCAAATTGCTACCGATTTCGCCAGGAGCGTATCAGCGCGGCTGGCAGGTGTTGAGGTACCCGCATATGACGATAACGAACAAACCTTCGCCGAGTTGCAGGCGCGAATTGGCAAGACATTGTCGTTTATTGAAAGCCTAACGCCCACACAATTCGAAGGCAGCGAAACGCGTGAAATCGTGTTACGCCCAGGCACACCGAAAGAGAAAAAAATAGTTGGCCACACCTACCTATTTAACTACGGTGTGCCGCAATTTTTATTCCATGTCACCACGGCTTATGCGATTTTGCGACACAATGGCCTGGAAGTCGGCAAAGGCGACTTTATGGGTGCCTATTAAGATTGTTTGAGTTTAGAGCGCGACGCACAATATAGTCGCCAAAATGTTGGGGGAATGCGCTTCGTTATAGCTCAAGGGTGAGGCACTTGCATGCGCCCCCTGCTTTAATAAATTCCGAAACATCAACCTCTATAACGGAAAAATTAATTTTACTGAGGGCAGCTTTCAACTCGTCGGAGGCTTTCTTTAAAATC
>CAIRGS010000052.1 GCA_903878125.1 uncultured Nitrosomonadales bacterium
TCAGACAGAATGATGGCCGCCGTTGCGGCAGCCCGACATGGCGAGTTAAAACCCTACATGAAACCGGATCACCACGCCTTTGGTTCCATCAATTCGCCAATGCAATGCATGATGAAAGAGATTTGCGGCCAGTGCATTCAGGAACACTTCGATATTTCGACCGGGGAAAAGACTTATGTATTTTCCTGTTTCAATCAGGATCAGAGACTGGACTGCGTAAACTTCCCCGGTTTGAATGCACGGCTCAAGCAAAATACCGTGCAGGAAAAACTTACCGCGCAATGGATAGCGCATTGCCTCGAACGAGATGACACGGTGACGGGCACATCTTGATGATAAAATTATTTAATTATGTTTGCGTGATTTGAATAGTTATTTCTGCCCGGCGTACTCGGGCCTTTTTAAAATGGGAGATGTTTCATGCGTATAGGCATTCCTACGGAAACGCGCGCAGGTGAAACACGTGTCGCGGCAACGCCAGAAACGGTAAAAAAGATGCTGGCCGCCGGCCATGTAGTCATGGTACAGCAGGGTGCGGGAGCAGGAGCGAGCATTCCCGATGCCGACTATCAGGCGGCGGGTGCCACCTTGGTCAGCGCTGCGGAAGTTTATGCTCAGGCGGAGATCATGCTTAAAGTGAAAGCGCCGACTGAAGACGAGCTGGCAAAGCTGGCCGCTAAAACCGTGTTGATCGGCTTGCTTTCGCCTTTTCAGGCGGACTTGGTTGCAGCCTATGCTAAACAGGGCATTACCGCTTTTTCCATGGAAAAGCTGCCGCGCACGTCACGCGCGCAAGCGATGGATGTTCTGTCCTCGCAAGCCAATATTGCCGGATATAAGGCGGTGCTGGTGGCGGCTAATTTGTATAAACGGTTTATGCCGATGTTGATGACGGCTGCCGGAACAGTGAAGGCTGCGCGCGTGGTGATATTAGGCGTGGGTGTTGCTGGTCTGCAGGCTATCGCCACGGCCAAGCGTATGGGTGCGGTGATTGAAGCTTCCGATGTCCGTCCTGCAGTGAAAGAGCAAGTGGAGTCCCTGGGTGCCAAATTCATTGATGTGCCCTATGAAACTGATGAGGAGCGGGAGATTGCCCAAGGCGTTGGCGGCTATGCCCGCTCCATGCCAGCCAGTTGGATGGAACGCCAGAGGGCGGAGGTTGCCAAACGCGTGGCACAAGCCGATATTGTCATTACCACTGCATTGATTCCGGGTAGACCTGCCCCCGTGCTGGTAACTGAAGATATGGTCAAATCCATGAAGCCAGGTTCCGTGATTGTGGATATGGCTGTTGAGGCAGGTGGCAATTGCCCGTTGTCCGAGTTAGGGAAGACGGTGGTCAAGCATGGCGTTACGCTGGTGGGCGAAGACAACCTGCCTGCTTTGGTTGCTACCGATGCCAGTGCTTTGTATGCACGAAATTTGTTGAATTTCCTGAATTTACTATGCGACCCCAAAAGCGGCGGACAGATGAACATCAACCGTGCAGACGACATTATCGCCGGGTCGTTGTTGTGTATTGATGGAGAAGTGGTTATTAAATGACTACATTACCTCCTCTTATAAAGAACTGGGAAAAGTTAAGGCTTGCCAATCTCAACATAGGAGTTTTGAAATGAGTAGTGCAATTGATCCTGTAATTATCAACTTGACCGTATTCGTACTGGCCGTGGTGGTCGGCTATCACGTGGTATGGAATGTCACGCCTGCGTTACATACGCCGCTAATGGCAGTGACTAACGCCATTAGCGGCATTATCATCGTCGGTGCCATGCTGGCGGCGGGGCCTGAGCAACTCGACGCCGGCACGATAATGGGGTTAGCCGCAGTTATGCTGGCGGCAGTTAATGTATTTGGTGGTTTTCTGGTGACGCAGCGCATGCTGAGCATGTTCAAAAAGAAAAGTAAATAAGCCAGAACGCCGATGTTCAGACTCGAAGAGGTGAAGTGGAGCGATATCAGTCATTAAATTTGTGAATGGCTCCCCACTTTTTTGTTGAGCATCACTATGCTTCACCTGACGTGCGAGGTAAGGCAGTTACAAAAAAATAATCAAGGAAAAATTATGTCGGCAAATTTTGTTGCATTAGCCTATTTGATCGCCGCAGTTCTGTTCATTCTGGCGCTGAAAGGCTTGAGTTCTCCAATTTCCGCACGGCGCGGAAACATGTTTGGCATGATAGGTATGGCCATTGCGGTGCTCACCACACTGACTATCACTCAGAACCTGGTTTATATTGCGCTTGCCATCATCGTGGGTGGAGCGGTAGGTGCGGTGGTCGCCCGGCGCATTCAAATGACGGCCATGCCGGAATTGGTGGCGGCAATGCACTCGCTGGTCGGTCTGGCGGCGGTGCTGGTCGCCATGTCCGCGTTTTATAATCCAGTCGCCTACGGCATCTCACCGCTGCATGCCAGCAACCTCATTGAGTTATTCATCGGCACGTTTGTTGGTGCGATTACATTCACCGGTTCCATCATCGCTTTTGGAAAGCTGTCCGGCAAGCTCGGCAGCAAGCCGCTGCATTTTGCTGGGCAGCACTGGTTTAACCTGTTGTTGGGCGTTGTGATGATCGCCTTCGGCATCATGTTTATTTTTTCGGAAAGCTGGACGCCATTCCTGATCATGATTGCTTTGGCGCTGACGCTGGGAGTATTGCTGATTTTACCGATTGGTGGGGCGGACATGCCAGTAGTGGTATCCATGCTTAACTCCTATTCCGGGTGGGCGGCGGCGGGCATTGGCTTTACCCTGAATAATAATATGCTGATTATTGCCGGTTCGTTAGTTGGAAGCTCTGGCGCGATTCTCTCTTACATTATGTGTAAGGCGATGAACCGCTCCTTTTTCAATGTGATTCTGGGTGGCTTTGGCGGTGGTGATGGCGTAGTGGGGGGGGCTGGCGAGGCTGAACAGCGACCCGTGCGTAGCGGTAGTGCGGATGACGCTGCGTTCCTGATGGGCAATGCCGATAGCGTCATCATCGTGCCAGGCTATGGTCTGGCGGTGGCGCGGGCACAACATGCAATCAACGAAATGGCTAATCACTTGATCGAGAAGGGCGTCAAAGTGCGTTATGCCATCCACCCTGTGGCTGGACGTATGCCGGGGCATATGAACGTGTTGCTGGCTGAGGCTGAAGTCCCTTACGATCAAGTGCTTGAAATGGACGAGATAAATAACGAATTTGCCGATACTGATGTAGTGCTGGTCATTGGTGCCAATGATGTGGTGAATCCTGCAGCCAAGACTGATCCGAACTGTCCTATTTATGGCATGCCGATTATTGATGCGCATAAGGCGCGCACTATTCTGGTGGTCAAGCGCAGTATGGCGGTCGGTTATGCTGGACTGGACAATGATTTATTCTATTTAGACAAAACCATGATGGTGTTTGGTGATGCAAAAAAGGTAGTCGAAGATATAATAAAGGCACTGCAGCACTAAGTTACTACATGATTTAATTCAATAAAAAATCCCGGCATGCCGGGATTTTTTTGTCACCGCTGAAAGCTCAAAGTTTTGCAAGTGTCTACCTGATATTCAAATATTTTCAAGCAACGCAATGCAGTGGGGAAGATGAAACCTAAATTTGGAGGTGCCCTGAATTGCATTCCGTCCCATATGGCCACATAAAATACGGAATTACATATACATTCAGGAAATCCTGGAGTGCCTTAAAGTATTTCTACAGGTTGTCGTAATAGAATATTCGGGATGGTTATTAATGAGATGAAAAAAGTAAATTTTTAGATACGTCTCAGAATAACCATGTTCCGTTACACATACAATTATGGAGTTTTCATACGAAAGTATGAGGCTAAATTATTAACGTGGCGACCCCATTCACTGCATCACGCATTAACCTCCGTCAGCCGCTACGGCCATGGCCTTCTGTTGTCCGATTTCTACCATGGTTGGTAGTGGCTGTTTCTTTGGCTTTAACCTATCAATTGTGGAAGAGTGCGCGTTACGAATCTGTCCGGAAATTGCAAAATGATTTCAATTTCCGTTTGCTCGATGTCGGTAACCGCATTGAACAACGCATGCAATCTTATGAACAAGCGCTAAGGGGCGTACAAGGTTTATTCGCCGCATCCAGCAACGTAAAACGCGGCGAATTCCATTCTTATATCGTCGCTCAATATATTGCGGAGAGCCTCCCGGGTATACAAGGCGTGGGGTTTTCGCTGATTTTACCTTCGGTGCAGCAAGACAAACACACTGTTACCATCCACAAGGCAGGCTTCCCCGCTGATTCCATTAGTCCTAATCGGAAGCGAGACGTCACCACCTCCGTCATCTTCATCGAGCCACTCTCAGAGGGTAATATACGCAGTTTTGGATACAACATGTATTCCGATCCGGTGCGGCGTGCCGCAATGGAGCAAGCACGTGACAACAATAAAGCCGTTATCACCGGCAAGACGAAACTGATACAGGGAAATAGCGAGAACGAGCAGGCTGGTTTTCTGATGTATTTGCCAATTTACAAAAACGGTGCGCCATATACCACCTTGGCTCAGCGCCGTGCAAATCTTGTGGGCTGGGTCTCTGCTCTGTTTAGGATGGATGATCTTATGCGAGGCATTCTCGGTGCACGTGCTCCTGACATCGACATTAAAATCTACGATGGCGAGGAAATGTCGAATAAGACGCTAATGCATGCTGCCGACAGCACAAACAAAATCGGCATCAAGATGGACTCGCTCTTTCATGCCCCCAGGCACCTTGAAATTGCTGGCCACACCTGGACAATGGCTGTTAACTCTCTCCCCGGTTTTGAGGCGCAGATGGTCGAAGAAAAGTCGCAATCCATCGTCGTGGTTGGCTTAGCAGTGAGTATATTGCTGGGGCTACTCACAGGGTTGCTGGTGCAGGGCCGGGAACGCGCTCTGCGAACTGCGCGAAAGATGAATGAACGATTAGTCGAGAGCGAGGAGCGCCTGCGCCTTAGTCTGATGTATGGCGAGGTCGGCACTTGGAATTGGGATATTCTCACTAGCGAACTGTATTGGTGCGACCATATTTCTGTCCTTATGGCCTGCCCTGCAGGAAAACAGAATGGCACGTATGAAGATTTCCTGAGCAGCGTACATCCTGATGACCGTCAGTGCATGATCAATTCCATGAATGCCTGCGTTGAGGAAAGCGCTAGATATAACATAGAGCACAGGGTTATTTGGCCGGATGGCACGGTACGCTGGTTACATCAGCGTGGCGGTGTGATACGCGATACAAATGGAACCCCGCTGAAGATGCTGGGTGTGGTTCAGGATGTGACCAGCAAAAAGCTGGAGGAAATGGAGCTGGTCGAGATCGATACGAGATTGCGCACCATTATTGATGCTGCCCCGCACGCCGTGGTGTTAATGAATTCCGAGGGCATTCTCACCGGCTGGAATGGTCAGGCAGAAAAGATTTTTGGCTGGATCCGGGAAGAAACCATCGGGCACATGCTGCACGATATGATCATCCCGCCGCAGTATCGTAATGCACATATTCAGGGCTTGAAACATTTTTTGGCTTCCGGTGAGGGATCTGCACTGAATAAGTGTATAGAGATAACAGGGTTGCATCGCGATGGCCATGAATTTGCCATCGAATTGGCGATATCTCCGGTCAAGCAGAAAGATAAATATGAGTTTTGCGCTTTCATCCACGACATCACAGCACGCAAGGAAACTCAAAGCTTGCTGCTGTGTGCCAAAGAAAGCGCTGAGCGCAGTTCCGCAGAGTTAATCAGCTATATCCAGGCCATAGACCAGCACGCCCTCGTTTCCGTTGCCGACCCTTCCGGGCGCATCATTCAAGCCAATGATAAGTTTTGTGAAGTCAGCGGCTACAGCCGGGAAGAGATGCTCGGCCATGACCATCGTATCGTTAATTCCGGGATACACCCATGCGCTTTTTTCGTTGAGATGTGGGCTATCATCACACGTGGTGACATCTGGCGCGGAGAGATATGTAACCGCGCAAAAAGCGGCGCACTGTATTGGGTGGATAGCGCTATCGTGCCGCTTAAAGATGCGAACGGGCAGATTGTTCGTTACATTTCGGTCAGAGTTGAAACCACCAAACGCAAGGAATCCGAGCAGCACATCCAGTCCCTTGCCTACTACGATGTATTGACCGGTCTGCCAAACCGCACCCTGCTGCATGACCGTCTCGGACAGTTGATCGCTGAATCACATCGCGACAAGCAGAAATTTGCACTGCTATACATCGATCTTGATCGCTTTAAGTATGTAAACGATTCGATGGGGCATGCGGTGGGCGACCAATTATTGCAGGTAGTGGCGCTACGTTTGCAGGAATGTGTGCGTGAAGTTGATACCGTGTCACGTATTAGTGGCGACGAATTTATCGTATTACTGCGTGAGACTGATGCGAAGGGTGCGGCACGTGTGGCTGTAAAGATACTCAAGGCGCTGACTACTCCTTGTGATGTCGGTACTCTACAAATAGCCACCCATGCCAGCATTGGCATCAGTATTTATCCTGATAATGCGGATAGTGAAGACGAAATAAATACGTTGATCAAGCATGCTGACGTGGCGATGTATCGCGTAAAAGCTGAGGGCCGCAGCAACTTCCTGTTTTTTGAACCGGAAATGAATTTCCGTGCCCATCAATTGTTTTCCATGGAAAATGATATGCGCTTGGCGTTGGAGCGCAATGAGTTTTCATTGCATTATCAGCCGCAGGCGAACTTGATCAGCGGAATGGTGTGCGGTGCGGAGGCATTGCTGCGCTGGAAACATCCAGACAAGGGCTTTGTTCCGCCAGCCGAATTTATTCCAGTAGCCGAAGAGACCGGGCAGATTATACCGATAGGCGAATGGGTGCTGCGTACGGCTTGCGCGCAATTGGCCGAATGGAGGCGGCAAGGGATGCCCATATTCCCGATATCCATAAATTTATCCATTAGCCAACTGCGTCAGCCTCAACTGGCACAAATGATCATCGCTGTCCTGGAAGAAACGGGGCTACATCCAAAGGACTTGGAGTTGGAAATTACAGAAGGCGTCATGATGAACGAGGCTGAAGCGACAATGGCTTTTCTGGATCAGATGCATGAGCTGGGAGTGCAATTGGCCATAGATGATTTCGGCACTGGTTATTCCAGCCTTAGTTACTTGAAGAAAATGCCGCTCGACCGATTGAAGGTGGATCAATCTTTCGTACGCGACGTCGCTGCTGATGAAAATGATGCGGCTATCGTGCGTTCCATCATTAGTCTGGGCCACCAGTTCAAATTACAGGTCATCGCTGAAGGAGTGGAAACGTTGGAACAACTGGATTTCTTGCGTGTCCGAGGCTGCGATGAGATCCAAGGCTATTACTTTAGCCGTCCGCTGCCAGCTAAAGAATTTGCGATATTTATCAATGGGAATCCAGTGTTGAAATAGGACTGGATATGATTTTGCGTTATTTTATAGATGCATTGTTGGTCATCAACAAATAGACCTCAAGAGAGCCAATGGGACGGAAAAAGAATAAGGCCGAGCACGCCGATAAGCACAAAAATCGCGATGATTACAAAAATCAGCATGAAAAAAACCCAGATGCTACGCCATACACTAATCATATTTTTCATCTTTAAGTCCTTTGGAGGCGAGTACATCGTCCAGAGCGAGTCCGGTCAGGCTGGAAATAGTGCGTCATAAATAAAAAAATCATCATCATGAACCCGCGCCATATTGGATAGCTCAAGTAATGACATAATGTTTTGACTGACATCGAGATTGCATGTGCCGGCAAAAAAATCTTCGGTATGCTGGCCGTAGTGCTTTGATGGTGGGGGTTAAAGTCAAAACAGAAAAATGAATTATTCTTGGTATTTACCCGAGTAGATGTTTTATTTGCTCACTTTCTTTCAATAATTCACGATAACTTTCCAGCATATGTCGGTGACCGAGTTTACTTATGGGCAGGTTCTGCACAATTTGGTAGTCGCCGTTGTGGCAAGTAACCGGAAAACCGAACACTAGGCCTGCTGGTATATCGTAACTTCCATCCGATAGCACGCTCATGGTGACCCAGTCATCATGGTGCGAGCCAAGTATCCAGTCATGCATATGGCCGATGACTGCATTGGCAGCGCTGGCAGCGCTACTCAAGCCGCGCGTTTCGATCACCACCGTTCCGCGTTTCTGCACGGTGGGAATAAATTCGCTTTCAATCCAATTATGATCCGGCAAAATGTCGAGGATTTTACGTCCTCGTATTTCGGCATGTGACAGATCGGGAAATTGTGTGTCGGAATGGTTGCCCCAGACCACCATTTTTTTGATGTTGCCAATGGGCTGTGAAAGCTTGCGCGCTACCTGCGCGATTGCGCGGTTGTGATCAAGCCGCATCATGGAGCTGACATTCTTCGGGTTGAGGTCAGGTGCGTTACGTATGACAATGAGTGCGTTGGTGTTGGCCGGGTTGCCTACCACTAAAATTTTGACATGTGGTGCGGCGAATGCATTGAGAATCTTGCCCTGTTCGGCGAAGGTTCCAGCGTTGATCTCGATTAGATCATTGCGTTCCATGCCCTTGCTACGCGGTCGCGCGCCAATTAGCAGGACAATTTCTGCATCGCGAAAGGCGACCTTGGGGTCATCGGTAACGATAACCTGCTGCAACATCGGAAATACGCAGTCTTCCAACTCCATCGCCACCCCACGCAACGTTTGTTGCGCTTGTGGTATGTCCAGCAGTTGCAGGATGATGGGCTGTTCGCGTGTCAGCATATCGCCATTGGCGATGCGAAACAATAAACTGTAACTGATCTGACCAGCAGCACCAGTGACGGCGATGCGGATAGGTGCTTTCATAGCAATCTCCTGCGCAATGAATTATTTAGACATTCTGACAGTGTTTGTCAGTCAGGCAAAGGGGGGCGCTCAAGAGTTTGGTTTAAAGCCAAGTTTAATGCCGATCCAAATGCGAGCCGAATATGTTGCTATCAAATTGAGTTTAATAATAAAAATTACAAATAATAATCTTCGGTAACACCATTTTAGTGGTGGGGCTCAATACTGTTTGGTTAAAGAAATCCCGTTCGCCCTGACCCTTCGACTTTGCTCAGGACTGAAGGCATTGTCGAAGGGCTCTGGGTGAGCGGGTGGTGGTTCGATAAGCTCTCAAGGAACAGCTTTTCATGATAATAAAATCAATAAGTTATGATTTTGTAGCGCTACGAAACGCTATTCAAAATTGTACTGAGCAGCACCGAAACATCCTTCGACAGGCTCAGGACGAGCGGGGCTGGGTCTGCCCTGTTTCTTGCCAACGCCTTTCGACCTGTGGGCGAATATCATACTCACCACGAACGGTTATTGCGAACAGTACGTTGGCGGGGCATTGTCTCTTTTAACAATGCCAGTCATGCAGATAAGTAGATCGTTGCATGACTTTAGAGTGCCCTTAATATAGAAGGGCAGCAAGCAGGCGCGAGTCATGGCATAATTTGCAGTTCCCTTCTTGCATAAAAATTACTATGAAAAATTCATTGGTGGCCATCCTGGTATGGATTGCAGTCGCCCTGCTTGGATCCGCTGCATTGGGCGGTATAGCGCTGAATCGCGGTGAGTCGATCAACGCGCTGTGGTTTGTCACAGCTGCGCTGTGCGTATATGCGATTGCTTACCGTTTTTATGCGACATGGATTGCCACCAAAGTCCTGCTCATTGATCCGACTCGTGCCACACCCGCAGAGCGGCTCGATAACGGACGGGATTATATTCCAACTAATCGCTGGATCGTATTTGGTCACCATTTCGCCGCCATTGCGGGGCCAGGGCCCCTGGTCGGGCCGACGCTGGCTGCCCAGTTTGGTTACTTGCCAGGTACGCTGTGGATATTGATCGGCGCAGTATTCGGCGGCTGTGTGCAGGACATGGTCACGTTGTTTTATTCCACCCGTCGAAATGGCCGTAGCTTGGGTCAAATGGCGCGGGACGAACTGGGTGTCATCGGTGGTATTGCCGCGCTAACCACTACGCTGTTTATCATGATTATTCTTATCGCGGTGCTTGGCTTGGTAGTGGTCAATGCCATGAAGCATAGTCCCTGGGCTACATCTACCGTGGCTGCAACCATCCCCATCGCCATGTTGGTGGGTCTGTACATGCGTACCATCCGCCCGGGTCGTGTGCTTGAAGGTTCGTTACTTGGCGTCATCCTGTTACTGTTGGCTGTGGTGGGCGGTGAGTGGATTGAGCACCAGCCGGGCTTACGCGAATTATTTGATCATCCAGGTCTGCCGTTAGCCTGGGTTGTAATTGCTTACGGTTTTGCAGCAGCTATCCTGCCAGTTTGGCTGCTGCTCGCGCCACGTGATTACCTGTCTACCTACATGAAACTCGGTACGATCATCCTGTTGATGCTGGCCATTGTGTGGATGCAGCCGAACATAAAAATGCCCGCATTCACCCAGTTCATCGACGGAACCGGCCCTATTTTTGGAGGCAAGTTATTTCCTTTTGTGTTTATCACCATCGCTTGTGGGGCAATCTCTGGCTTTCATGCACTGATCGCCTCCGGCACTACGCCTAAGCTACTCAGTAATGAGCGCGACATCCGCATGATCGGCTTCGGCGGCATGGCACTGGAATCTTTCGTTGCAATAATGGCGATCATTGCAGCTACGGTATTAGACCCTGGCGTGTTCTTTGCCATCAATTCCCCTGCTGGCGTAGTCGGCAAGGAGGCGGCAGATGCGGTGGCAAAAATTTCCAGCTGGGGCTTTCCGGTTACGGTGGCGCAGATGAATTTGCTGGCGCAGCAGATGGGTGAAGCTACCCTGTTCGCGCGCACTGGCGGCGCGCCCTCGCTGGCGGTGGGCATGGCCAGTATTTTCGGCAGCGCCTTTGGTCAAAGCATGCTGGCCATGTGGTATCACTTCGCCATCATGTTTGAGGCCATCTTCATTCTCACAACGCTGGATGCAGGTACGCGTGTCGGCCGCTTCATGTTGCAAGACATGCTAGGTAATATATGGAAACCATTGGGCCGCACCTCATGGTATCCATCAGTATTGCTGAGTAGCGGCATCGTTGTGGCTGCCTGGGGCTATTTTCTATATATTGGCGTGATTGATCCTAATGGCGGTGTCAACATTCTGTGGCCGCTGTTTGGCATCTCGAATCAAATTCTGGCCGCCATCGCGCTGTGTGTCGCCACCGGCATTTTGGTCAAGTCCGACAAGCTAAAACATGCCTGGATCACTGCGTTGCCGCTTGCCTGGCTGGTTGTAATAACCAGCAGTGCGGCATGGGAAAAAATCACCAGCCTAGATGTGCGTATCGGCTTCCTCGCTGCTGCCGATGACCTTGCCACAAAACTCGCATCGGGTCTTCTTTCTCCAGAAAAGGCGGCCACTGCACCACAACTCATCTTCAATCAGCGTCTTGATGCAGTGCTGGCCTTGTTTTTTGTCTGCATGCTGTGGTTGATCGTGTTCGACATGCTGCGTGTCTGTGCCCGCTACCTGAAGGGCAAGCCGGTACCTCCGTTATCCGAGGTGTCGCACCAGTTGACTCGAATGGAGAAAGCATGAGCACGGGATTAACTGAAAGAAGCGCGCATGAATTATTATCTGCGGTAAGTGATTCTAGCTTGTCTGTGTTTGAAGCTGCACAGGATATAAATCACTACATCGCGCAAAGCGATACACTCAAAGCTAACGAAACCTATATCAAACCGCTCCCGTTATTGTCATATATATGGCGCGCTATACGTGAGTTGAGTGGGGATGATGCTTACGAACGCTATATTGCACAACATGCCATCAGTTTTCCTGACACTGCGCCGCTGGCGCGCAAAGATTTTTTCCTGTACCAGCAACGGCAAAAGTGGAGTGGTATCCAGCGCTGCTGCTGAGTTGTTGCTGACCAAAGCACATCATAGGACGGTGGGCTGCATACTTTAAAACTTGAGATATCCAACCCCCAGCCTTGGGTCGCCGCGTTGTTTCGGGAGGGTGCATAATCTTCCCATAAATTTAAGATGAACAATAAAAAATATTCAGCTAAAATTCACCAATACTTTGACAAGCTCAGGACGAACTAATATATTTTTTATGAGAGAGATTGAAAGTCAATTACTTGCTCTATTTCACATAGAGCAAGATAGATATGAATAAGGAGTCAGTATGATTGAGGTCGGCATGAATGAGCTCGGGATGGCACGGAAGATAGCAGCGAAAAACCTACGGATATTGTTGTTGGATGACGACAAATTTACACTCGAATTTGTTGGCGATATGCTGCTCGATTTGGGTGTGGCTGAAGTTGTTAAGGCGGAAAATGGCGAGCAGGGGCTGGCTATATTAGCCGGGTTGCCATCACAGCCGGACATATTGATATGCGACCTCAGTATGCCCGAGATGGACGGTGTTGGTTTCCTGATGCATCTTGGTATGCAAGGTTATGTTGGCGAAGTCATCCTGATCTCAGGAGCTCAGCAGCATTTGTTGTCCGGGATGGATATGTATTCCAGCAAACTTGGCTTGATCCCTTTAGGTACCCTGGCAAAGCCGATTGCACGCAACGAACTGGCTAAGTTATTACTCGCTTTTGCCAAGGCACATTAAAATTAACTTACCGCCACGATCAGTGTTTGCTCTATCCGAAGCAAGCGAGCTGTTTCACATGGATTTGAGTGCTGGGCCTGCACGCTTCACGAACGCTGACGCACTGAACTCGGCCATTATCAACCTGTGTTCGAATCTATTCGGGTGTATTCCATTTCAGCGATGAAAAATCTTTTCGGCATGAGTATTTTTGCCTTTTTTTGGCGAGCCTGTCCGCTTTACATGCTCACGGCATTTCTGCTAACTGCAAATTCTTATGCCGACACTCAAGATCCGGCTATGGTTGCCATTGCGTTCCCTTCGAGCAGTGAAAAAGTTATTTCAAAAAGTTCGTTGCGCGCTATCTTTGGCATGCGCCTAAAAAAATGGCCAGTGGATACTCCAGTCAAGGTGTTCGTGATGAAGGATGATGCGCCGGAGCATGGCGCCTTCAGCAAGAGTATTCTGCAAGTATTCCCTCATCAGTTGAGATTGGCATGGGATCGGCAGGTGTTTTCCGGGCAGGGTCAGTATCCGGAGCAAGTCGCCTCCACGCAAGAAATGTTATCTAAAATATCATCAACGCCGGGGGCGATCGGCTATATAAAATCAAGCGAGGTCACTAATAATGTGCTCATCCTGCAAATTCGCTAAGACCGCAGCTTGGATTTTTGTTCAGGGTATTTTCTTACTCTGGACTACGTGTGTGCATGCAATAAATTTGATGGGTAGCGAGTTGCAGCTGCATGGGTTTCTCACGCAGGGCGTGGTAATCACGAGCGACAACAACTTCCTCGGACAGAGCAATAAGAAAGCGAGCACAGATTTTAGAGAAATAGGAGTGAATGCTTCTCTGCGGCCGACTTCCGATGTCCAGCTTTCTGCCGGGTTGCTGTCGCATAAGGCCGGGGGGACTGATAACGGCGAGCTACGACTAGATTATGGGCTAATTGACTGGACGGTATCGTCGAGCGAGGAAGGCCGTGGTGGGATTCGCTTGGGGCGGGTGAAGAATGCTTATGGACTGTATAACAAGACACGCGATGTCGCTTTTACTCGCCCCAGTGCCCTCCTGCCGCAATCCATTTATTTCGAGCGTACGCGTAACGTTACTGTTGCGTCTGACGGAGCAGAACTTTATCTCGATCGCTATTATGAAGCCGGCAGCCTATTCGTGACTTTCGCCCTCGGGCAACCGCAGATTGGCAGTGACGCGAGCAAGGTGGCCTTGCTTGGATTGATCCCCAACGGAAGCTTGGAATCGAAATTGATGCCGATTTTCCAAGTAATATTCGAGGGGGACGGTGGCAGGTATCGTCTTGGGTTTACCACCTTGCAACTTGATGCGCACTACAATCCTGGCGTGAGGGATGTACTGCAGGCGGGGCAGATGCAATTTACGCCGAAAATTTTTTCTGCACAATACAATGCTGAACGTTGGAGTTTGACCAGTGAATATTCCTTGCGGCCGTCTTCAATTCAGAGCTTTGGCAGGAATGCCCCGGATTCCACCACGCATGGCCAAAGTTATTATGTTCAGGGCAGCTACCGCTTGGCTCCGAAGTGGGAGGCGCTACTGCGTTATGACGTGATGGTTGCCGATAGAGAGGATCGTGATGGCAAGGCATTTGCTGCGGCCACCCGCAGGCCGGGCTTTACTCGCTTTTCAAAAGACTTGACTGCAGGAGTGCGCTTCGATTTGACCCCCGAGTTAATGCTGCGTGCCGAGTACCATCGCGTTGACGGAACCGGCTACTTGCCGGCTCAGGATAACCCTAATCCTCTGGCTCAGGAGCGCCGGTGGGACATGCTTATGCTACTGGCTTCCTTCCGGTTTTAGCGGCTCTCATGTCCGATAGCCTATCCTCTGGTTCAGGCCGAAGCGCATTCAGGTTCTTGAGCCTGAAGTGGAAGGTACTGCTAACGTTGGGTGTGGTGATGCTTTCGGTCAACGGTACACTTTCCTGGTTGCATTATCGTGATTTGCAGACACGCTTCGAAGAGCAACGCACCGCTTCGCGCGAACGCTTGATTTCTGAAGCTATCGCTGTCCGCGCCGATTCCGCTCTGCGGTTGCAAGCAATGGCCAGTGTGCTTGCGACGGTTGGCGCAGGAAGTACATTCCAATCGGAGCCGGGATCTCGGCGGCTTCGCAAGCATTTCGACAGTTACTGGCCTGTCTTGCAGCTCGATCTCGACATCAATTCCATGAAAGTGTATTCCACAACAGCGGTTGCTCTGGCCGCTTGGCATGTGGATGCATCCTCTGATATAGACCAGGATGACCGTGTGCGTGCCGTAATTTCGCAAGAGCGTGCCCTGAATTGGATGCACTGTCGGCAGACTTGCATGCAGTTTGCTGCAGCGCCGATCCTGTCGGCGGGTCAAGTGGCTGGGGTAGTTGTTTTGGGTAGCTCGCTGTCCGAAGTGATTGTTTCCTTCAATCGTTTATCCGGAGCCGATCTTGGCGTGCTGGCCTCTAATAGCCTTAATACGGATAAAAATTCGCTGCCTGACTTAGGCTTGCAGGTGGTAGCACTGAGTGGCTCGGAACGAAATCTCCCGCTGCTCCATCAATTACGGACTTTGCCACCTAAGCAAAGCAAATCAAATTGGCAATTGCTACCTTTCCAAGGCAAACAGTTTGAATTGTCATTTATGCCTATGGATGATACCAAAGGCACCTATTCCGGCGCCATGCTCGTGGTAATAGATGATGTGACCCAAGCTGTGGACGAAATTCGCAAATCGGTGTTGAGCCGTTTGCAATCCGAGTTAGCGACTTCATTGTTCTCTTTGCTGTTATTGGCTTTTCTGGTGAATGCGCCCTTGCAGCGCATGACGCGGGCAGTAAGGGCAATTCCCTTGCTTGGGCGGAGCGCTTTTGCCGAGGCACGTGTGAAAATTGCTCCACGCGGCCGACATTTTGTGGATGATGAAATTGACAGTCTGGATGAGGCTGCGGTTGCCTTGTCCTATCGGTTGGAAGCGCTGGAGCAGGAAGTGACGGCGCATGCTGGAGAGTTGCTGGACATGCTGCATCGTATTTCAATTGAGCGGGATTTTAATGAAAGCCTGCTCAATACTGCACAGGTCATCATTTTGACGCAGTCAGCCGATGGATTGATTCACACTCTTAATCGTTATGGGGAGTTGTTAACGGGTTGCAGTGAGGCAGAATTGTTGGGCAAGTATTTTGCTCAGATAGCTAATCACTCTGAAATAGCTGAAATAGAAATGCAACAGTCATTGCAGGATATCGCTACGGGGGGGCATAAACACATTCAGCATGAATCGATTTTGATCAGCAAGCCAGGCGAAAAATACGATATCACTTGGAATCACTCGCGTCTTTCCGGACAATCAGGTAAGGCCGCAATGATCCTGTCAGTCGGGATTGATCACACCGAACGAAATCGTGCCGAGCAAGATTTGCTCAAGCTGAATGCAAGCCTGGAAGTTCGGGTTGAGGCACGTACTTTCGAACTGGAGAAAGCCAAGCAATACGCCGAGACAGCTAACCAGGCCAAGAGCGAATTTCTTTCCAACATGAGTCACGAAATTCGCACCCCGATGAACAGCATTATTGGTATGGCGTATCTGGTGCGACGTACCAAACTTGATTCAAAACAGCTTGATTATGTTGAAAATATTGACCATTCAGCGCAGCACCTATTGCAACTGATCAATGAAATGCTCGACTTTTCAAAAATAGAAGCGGGCAAAATCGAGTTGGATATACTGGATTTTGAGCTGGAGACAATACTGGAGAACATCGCTGGCCAACTTGGCGAAAGCGCTGCCAGCAAATGCCTGGGGCTTGTGTATGACGTTGACCCTGGCTTATTCCAGTCACTTCGGGGAGATTCGTTACGGTTGTATCAGGTGCTGCTTAATTACACCAGCAACGCCATCAAATTTTCTGATAAGGGTGAGATAGTCATCCGTGCCCGCATTATCGAAAATCAAGCCCTCGGTGCAGATGAAGCAGACAGCTTAGTGCGCTTCGAGGTGCAGGATAGCGGCATCGGCATAAGCGCAGAACAAATCGCTCAACTATTCCAGCCATTTCATCAGGCCGACACTTCAACCACGCGTAAATACGGTGGCACCGGTCTGGGGCTGGCCATCAGCCGACAGCTGGCCGAGATGATGGGCGGTGAGGTTGGGGTGGAGAGTCAGCCCGGCATAGGCAGCACTTTCTGGTTTACTGCCCGGCTGGGCAGAAGCCCCAAGCTGGTCACGGTTGTTCAAGCCGAGCCATCGGTCGACTTGGGTATCATCCGAGGCTCATACATCCTGCTGGTTGAAGACAATCTCTTTAACCAGCAGGTGACCAAAGAAATATTGGAAGGATCTGGCGCAGCCGTGGTCATTGCCAACAATGGCAAAGAAGCGCTGGATCTGCTGGTTAAAGAACATTTTGACTGCGTTCTGATGGATATGCAGATGCCTGTGATGGATGGCCTTGAGGCTACCCGTCAGATTCGGGCCAACCCTAAGCTCGTGGCCACGCTGGTAATTGCTTTGACCGCCAATGCCGGGAGTGAAAATTTGACCCGTTGTTTCGACGCGGGCATGGATGACTTCATAACTAAACCGATCGAATTCCAGCTATTCCTGATGACACTTGCCAAATGGCTGGTGCAACGATCCGATCTGATTGTGCCAGTACCTGCGGCGACCTCATCCCTGGAGTCTGCAGCGGTGGAAGCAACGAAAGTAGAAGGTACAAACGACCCAAGCATCATCGATCTGTCAATACTGTCCAAAATGTTGGGGAATCATCCGGATAAAAACCGCAAATATGTCAGGATGTTTTTGGACTTGACTCAGAATGCAATAGTTGAGATTGAAACTGCGCTGACCCATGGAGATATAGTGATGCTGAGGGCTTTGGGGCACCGCAACAAGTCATCTGCCAGAGCTGTGGGTGCAATGGGTTTTGGCGACCTATGTCTGGCGTTAGAACAGCTTAAGGGTGATGGAGATATTGAGCAAGCACGGGACATTGTTGCGCAAATGCGCACATTGCTGGCGCAGATTTCGGAGAATATTAATCAGGGGTTGTTATGAAAGAATAGGGTTTTATGTGATTCGTAGTGGGTAACCGTTCGATAAGTTCAAGTGTAGGAGGCTGGAATGTGGGAGGTTGAAAATTGAGTACCCACTCTATTTCACATAGGGCCACTTTTGTTATTTTTTAACAAGGAAATTCATACAAATGGTGTTGTTGACGAGCATTAAAAGCAAAATTTTTGTTTTTGCCGTCATAGCCACGCTTATTCCATCGCTGGGCTTAGGGCTGCTGTCATTCCACCAGAACGAGGCGCAGATCAACGGAAATGTGACCCGTGAACTGCGCGCCTTGGCAAGCCAGGCCAGCCGTGAGTTGGAGCTGTGGATCAATAAGCATATCCACGCAGTGCGCGCATTGTCCACATCCAATGCTGTCATCGAAGGACTGTCTGCGGCTGCTCACTCGCTTGCAGGAAAGTCCAATAAAACTCCCCAGGCATTGACGCACTATCTGCGTTCGGTGCAGTTAAAACTTGACACAATATTGGAACTAACCGTAGTGGGTGCTGCCGGGCAAATTGTGGCCAGCAGCGCGGCAGAACCCTCCGCTGTAATTTTGCCGCAAAGCTGGCCGGAGAGTGCGCTCACCGAAGGTGTTGTGCTCGTGCCACCCCATTGGGAAAAGCAGCACGCCACCGCGACGCTTAGCGTTGCGGTTCCGGTATTGTCATACGACAACATATTGTTGGGTGCATTAGTGGCGGTGCTTGATCTACGCACCGCGCAATCCCATCTAAAAAGTGCGACGAAATCACCGCTGGGCGATGTGCTATTGCTGGATCAGAACGGCAGGGAGCTACTTAGCAGCCGCGCTAATGTAACCAAGCTATCCACACTTGATGCGGCGGTACTGCGGCAACTGCTGGCACGACCCGGCGAGTCCATGGTCTTTCAAGGGTTAATGCAGCATGAGGTCATCGGGCTAGCAGATACGCCTGCTGTGCTACCGATCACGGTAGTGGCAGAGCGGGATCGTGCCGATGTCTACGCCGCCTGGGTGGATTTGCGTAATCTGTTTCTGGCACTGGTATGCATACTCGTGTTGGTAGTGACAGCGGTGGCTTTTCGGATGGGGCGTTCAATTGTCACGCCGCTGCAGCATCTGATCGATGCGGCCAACAGTATCGCCGGCGGCGATCTTGATGTGCGGCTGCCTGTGACACGAAATGATGAATTTGGCTACCTTACTCGGATATTTAACCAAATGACGGACAAGCTGCGGCATAGTCATGCCGAAGTAGTGGCCACAAATAAAGCGATGAAGCAACAGAATCAGCTGCTTGAGACGCTCTCAATTACCGATGGTCTTACCGGTTTGTATAACCGCAGTAAACTCGATGCGATACTGAAAGATGAGCTTGCCCGATTCAAACGCAACCAGCGGCCCTTTGCCGTGTTGATGATGGATATCGATTACTTCAAGACTCTCAATGACAGCCACGGACATATTGCAGGTGATGAGGTAATTGTCGCTGTGGCCAAGATACTCGGCCGGTCGATTCGCAGCGTGGATTTCGCTGCGCGCTATGGTGGCGATGAATTCATCATTATCATAGTTGATACAACGGCGGAAATGGCGCTGAAAACGGCAGAGCGCATCCGTTCTCAGGTAAATGACATGCGTTACAATTCCAACGGCCAGATAGTATTGGTAACGGTGAGTATCGGTGTCGTGCAATGTCAGCAGTCCGATGACGCCACTCCGACAGCGGTGTTTGCCCGTGCCGACAGTGCGCTCTATGAAGCGAAACACGCTGGCCGCAACCGGGCACACTTCGCAACCTAGTGTAGTGTGGTATTTTGTTTGGAACTTAATCTAGGCGAATTCAGGTGGCAAGCTGCGTTAATATCGGAGCCACTCAATCTCCAACCAAACTGAAATTCCGGAGCCCACCGCGCTTATTTTCCCTGCATGGCCAGTGTCCCGCTACGCCCATCCACTGTCCCTATCACCAGCTCATTCCGTGGCAGAGTGCCTTCAAGATTTTCCAAATACTGGCGCAATGAAACAAGCTCGTAGCCTTGCTCTTTCCAGCCCGTGATGAGTTGTTCGAATACCGGCATCCACTTGCCGCCTTCCAACTCGGCATGCAGCGTAAATACATGACCCGTAGCAGGGGGATTCGCAGTCAGCCGCAGTAAGTGCTGCGCCACATTTTCCAGTGTGACCCCCTCTCGGTTGATGATTTCATCCAACGTAGGCAAGGTGGTAGGCAGTTGCGGGCAGGCAACAATCTCGGCATCCCAAGTGGGGGTAAAGGGATGTGTGCCGCGCGTGTCAGAGCTGTAATCAAAATCGAGTAGCTGCATCAAGCGCAGGGCATGCCGGTTCATTTGCCAACCAGCAGCAGCATGCGCCTTGGGCGCTACGCCAAAAATTTCGATAAATCTATTCACGGCGCGCTTCATCTCGCGCCTTGTCCATTCGGCATCTTTGCCCGCGACATAATCCTGCCAGCGGATATGGTCATAGCAATGAATGCCGACTTCAAAACCCGCATCGCGTACCGAGCGTAATATCTGTGCACAGCTGCGTCCAATATCCGGCCCAGGCAACAAGGTGCCATACAGTAACGTCTTGATGCCGTAGTGTTGCAGCACCGAGGTACGCGATACCTTGCCTAAAAATCCGGGGCGGAATACACGCCGGATAGCACGCCCTGTGTGGTCAGGGCCGAGAGTAAAGAAAAATGTGGCTTGCGCATCATGTCGCTTCAGCGTTTCTACCAAACGCGGAACCCCCTCGCGCGTGCCGCGATAGGTATCAACGTCAATTTTAAGAGCTAACTGGGGCATGAAAATTGTATTGCTGCCTGTAATAATTATAGAGGCGCACTAAATTTTAATTTAGCTGTCCCATACTGCGTAACAAATTCTGTGGCGCTCATCTCTATGCCATCCAGCTCAAAACGTACTACACGCAGTTCGCCGTGCCCGCAAATAGCGTATGCCTTGCCTTCCTTGACATAGAAAGCAGGTGTCTCAGCCGTTGTAGCGCAAGTTGTGACCAGCGTTTGCAGGATGCGCATGGGTTTGCCCAAAAGTTGTGTGGTTGCACCCGGATAGGGCGGTGCCACAGCACGCACCAGGTTGTGAATGCTGCGCGCGTCTTGCGACCAGTCAATAATGCCATCCTCCGGTTTGCGTCCACCGAAATATGCACCTTGGCTCAAATCCTGTATTACTGGTTTTGCTATACCTGCAAGTAGAGCGGGCAAGCAAGTATTCAACGCGATTTCAGCCGCTACAGTGACTTTTTGAAACACGTCGAATGCAGTGTCATCAGGCAATATGGGTACGGCCTGTTGCGCTAACATCGCGCCGTTGTCCGGCTTTTCAGTCATGTAATGCAGTGTCGCGCCAGTTTCTGTTTCGCCTTTAATGATGGCCCAATTAACCGGCACCCGGCCTCGATATTTCGGTAGCAGCGAGCCATGCATGTTGAGCGCGCCATGCTTAGGAATTTCCAGCAACTCGCGCTTGAACATTTCGCGATAATATAAGGAAAAAAGAAAGTCTGGTTGCAGCGCTCGAATCTGCTCAAGCACTTCTACGGTATTTGGATTGTCCGGTGTGATGATCGGGATGCCATGCAGCGCAGCCAACTCGGCCACGCTGGCAAACCAGATATTTTCTTTCGGATTGTCGCGATGAGTAACCACCAGCGCCACCTCCATGCCGTGCGCCAGTAATACAGACAGGCAACGAACCCCCACGTTATGGTAAGCAAAAACTACCACGCGCGTCATTCAGTTTTGTCCAATACAGCTTGAATCAAATAGCGCGGACGATGGCGCACTTGCAGATAAATGCGGCCGATGTATTCCCCCAGCAGACCGATGCCGAACAGGGTGAGACCAATCAGGAAAAAAGCGATGGCGAACAGGGTAAACAGCCCTTCCGCTTCGGGGCCGACAAACAGGCGACGCACCAGAAGAAAGACTACGAAGAGTGCTGACATCAATGAAATTGCAATTCCAGCCATGGAGAACCATTGCAGGGGTACGACTGAAAATCCGGTCATCAGGTCAAAATTCAGACGAATCAGGCTGTACAACGAGTATTTTGATTCACCCAGCGCACGTTCTTCATGCTCTACCATGACCTCGGCGGGATTGCGCGCAAAAGTATAGGCCAGAGCCGGGACAAAAGTATTCACCTCCTTGCAACTATTGATCGCATCAATGAGGGGACGGTCGTACGCGCGCAACATGCAGCCCTGATCAGTCATTTTGATATTCGTAATACGTTCGCGCAACCGATTCATGGCGCGTGAACCCACATGCCGCCACCAACTATCATTGCGCTGCTTCCGGATGGAACCGATGTAATCGTAACCCTCGTCCATCTTGGCGAGCAGCTTGGCTATCTCTTCCGGCGGATTTTGCAGGTCTGCGTCCAGCGTTACCATGCGCGCACCGCGTGCATGTTCAAAGCCCGCAGTGATCGCCATGTGTTGACCAAAATTGCCATTGAACAGGATCACCCGCGTTACATCTTGGCGGCGCTGGAATTGCTCGCGCAGGATGGCTGCCGAACGATCACGGCTGCCATCATTTATAAACACGATCTCGTAGCTAATGCCGAGATTATCCAATGTCGGATATAAACGATCGAACAAGGTCTGCAGACCTTCCTCTTCGTTATAAACAGGAATGACGACGGAAAGTTGGGGAGTATTCATGGCGCAGCATTTTACCGCAGAGGGTGAGGTTAACGAAACCGGGAATGGGTATAAGCAAAATAAGGGTTGGCCAGCAGCATAGCGTGCGCTAATTTTTCAATACTTCACACATCGCAACGCACGTGTGCTCGACATCGCTTTCATTCATCGCCGCAAACATTGGCAAGGAAACGATCTGACGCCCAACGCGCTCTGCAATTGGGAACATGCCTTCCTTGAAACCCAGTGCTCGATACAGTTTGAATAGGTGAATAGGCGCATAGTGATAACCGATGCCGATGTTCTTGTCTTTCATGCGCGCCATGAAATCAGCACGGGTGATGCGCTCCGGCAGCACTATCTGAAACAAATGCCAGTTGGTGTTTTCAAAATCAGCTGGAGGCAATTGCGCGCCAGTTTGTGCTTCGAAATCCTTACCGAGTGTCGCGAAATAATGCCGCGCCAATTTACGTCGTTGCGCGGTGATTACATTTAATTGCGCGAACTGGCCCAAGCCGATGGCGGCGGCGATGTCGGTCATGTTGAATTTGCCGCCCAGCACGTCAACTTCAATGCCGTCGTAGCCGCTCCGCGTGACGCCTTGCAGCCGATATTTTTCGGCGAGCGCGGCTTCCTCTGCGTTGTTCAGCACCAGACATCCACCTTCCGAGGTGGTGATATTCTTGTTGGCCTGGAAGCTGAACGAAACAAAATCGCCGAACGAGCCGATGGGCTTGCCCTGCCAGGTCGAACCGATGGCTTGTGCGGCATCTTCGACCACGCGCAATTTGTGTCTGGCAGCTATCTTGTAGAGGCGATCCATATCTATCGGTTTGCCCGCCAGATAGACCGGGATGATTGCCTTGGTGCGCGGCGTGATCGCCGCCTCAACCTTGTCCAGATCAACGTTACGTGTAACCGGATCAATGTCAGCGAACACCGGGGTTGCGCCGACTTCGAGTATGACGTTGGCGGTAGCCACCCAGGAAATCGGCGTGGTGATGACTTCGTCGCCATGGCCTAGCCCCGCAATACGCAGGGCGATTTCCATGGTGCAGGTGCCGGAGTTGAAGGTGCGCACCGGACGTCCACCGAAATATTCAGAGAGTTGCTTCTCGAATTCCTGTACCTTGGGGCCACTGGTAATCCAGCCGGAACGCAAGGTTTCCACTACAGAAGCAATAGTAGCTTCATCAATTGTTGGGCGAGAAAATGGAAGAAATTCGCTCATGCTCGGGAAATAATGATAACGCCCAGAATAATAACGCTGATGCCGGCCACTTTAGCCGGATTGATTGATTCATTAAAAAACCACCACGCCGCCACTACATTTACCACATACCCCATAGACAGCAGCGGATAAGCAATGCTGACCTGCACGCGTGATAAAGCCAGCATCCAGATCACCACGCTCAGCGCATAACAGGCTATTGCACCGATAATGTGCGGCTCGGTGGCAAGACGTACGCCGATTGGCAGGATGTTGCTGCGACTGAATTCGAAATAGCCTATGTTGTTGGTGCCGGCCTTGATCATGAGTTGCGCAGCAACATTGAGCATCACGCCAGCGAAAATCAGGCCGAAGCTGATCAGGTTCATGGTTTGATCACGACGATGTGTTGCGTGTCTTCGAAAATAATCTTCATGGCCAAACCTTGCTGAGTAAGTTGCGGGTATAACTGAACTGGCATAATCGCCAGTGCAGCTGGTTGCTTATCCCATATTTTCGCGAAGCTGGCGATGTCTGGTATCCAGCGCTGCGGCTCCTGCATGATACCGAATGCCATTTCATTCTGATAGTCAACCAAGGTGAAGGTGCGTTTCAGGTAAAACGGCAGAGTCTGCTCGTAGGTGCCCACTGAATACAATGGGATATCGGGCTTGACATAGGGGCGGATCGATTCGGCAATGTGGTATGCAGAACGCCACCTGGCTACAGTATTATGCCCGGATAAAACAATTTGCACGCCTATTAGAGAGCTTAATGCCACCACCAGGACCGCCAGAGATTTTTTTTTGCGTGTCAACAAAACCATGCCGGAGATCAGCCCAAACAGCAGAATCAGTGCGGCCACTACGGCCCAAGTTGCGTAATCGCGATACATTTCTATTTTTAGAGGTGACTCTGCCAGCAGTTCTGTAAACGGTGCGAATCCTAACGTTACCACCGGCACCAGCAAGACTGGAGCGAGTTGCCACAGCAATACTCGCTCGCGCATCTCAGCCAGCCGTTTGCCCATTAACAATGCCAGAGCCGGAAATATCGGCAGCAAATAAGACGGTAGTTTTGATCCGGACACCGAAAAGAAGGCGTAAATGAACACCACCCATATCAGCAGAAAGCGTTCCGGGTTAAATGCCTTGCCGATATACACCGACCCTTTCCAAGTGCGTAGCAGGGTATCAAACATTAAAATAGTCCATGGCAACATGCCTGCCAGCAGGATGGGAATAAAATAGTACCAAGGTTGATAACGTCCCAAATCCTTAGTGGAAAATCGTGTGTAATGCTCGTAGATGAAGAAACGCTCGAAGAATTCCGGATTGGCTTTCATCACCAAAATGAACCATGGCGCAGTGACAAGTAGAAACATTAATAGACCAGTCACCAGATTGAGACGTTTCCATGGTGTCAGGTCGCGCTGCAATACAGAATAAATCACCAGTGCGGCAGCTGGCAGGACCAGCCCTATCAGCCCCTTGCTTAATACTGCCAAACCCAACGCCGCCCAAGCGCAATAGAGCCAATTGCGCCGGGTACGAGTATCGGCTTCTGCCTGCTGACCAAGTAGTAGGCCGACGATGCCGAGGGTGAGGAAAAACGTGACGCCCATATCGAGCGTATTGATATGCCCGATCGCCACATATAAGAAACTGCTGCCAAGAATCAGGGTCGCATACTGTCCTGCTTCGCGCCCGAACAACCGCGTACCGGCAAACCACACCAATAACAACCCGCAAAATCCGGTCAACGCAGGCCATAAACGTGACGACCATTGATGCTCGCCAAACACGGTATAGGCGGCCGCAGTCGCCCAATATTGTAGTGGAGGTTTCTCGAAATATTTCAGATCGTTCAGACGCGGCGTCACCCAGTCACCGCTCACTATCATTTCGCGCGGAATCTCGGCGTAGCGTCCTTCATCCGGCTTTATCAGCTTGCGGTACTCCAAAGTGCCAAACCAAATCACGGCGACCATTAACAATAGGCACCACCAGCGTTTGATCTCCATTTTTGCCATTAATGCACCAGCTTTCGTGCCACAAGCAGTAATGAGCTGCCGGTCAATAAAGGAATGCCAAAGACTATTAAAATGCCAACGACTATTAACAATTGATCAATTTTAATTACTGCTCGAAGTTTGCCGCTGGTCAATTCAGACTCCATTCATCAGATTCTTTTTTATGGGAAAAACCCCATGTCTTAATAATAGTTGATAATTTTTTTTATTCGCAAAAAAATGAGCCGGAGATCTAATTCATTATGAGCTATATATGGGTGTCAATTTCGCGTCCCATATAGCGGGGAGATAGAGCGGGCTAACTGGCTTTTTATAATCGATCTGGCATCAAAACGCAAATCACAAATTAAATGTTCAGGTATATCAGCAGACCTGCCTAAGCTTTAAATACGATGCCATGACGGCTTATTAAATCATATAGTGTTGGGCGGCTGATACCGAGCAATTCGGCCGCCTTGGCAATGCTGCCATTTACTCTTGCCAGCGCTTTCACCACGGCTTGGTATTCAGCGTCATCACGTATCTGGCGCAAATTTATAGACTCTGTCATTTTGGGTGAAGTCGACAGACCAATATCGTCAGCGCTTATTTGGGAGCCTTCAGCCATGATGACGGCACGCCTGATGCAGTTTTCCATTTCGCGTACATTACCTGGCCAGGAATATCCTTCTATCATGGCCAGAGCTTCCTGACTGAAGTTTAGTGAAGGTCGTCCCTCCTTGATGCTGAATTTGTTTTTAAAGTGGTGCGCCAACAATGCGGTATCGCCCACACGCTCGCGCAGCGGGGGGATAGTGATTGCAATCTCGCTTAAACGGTAATAAAGGTCTTCACGGAAGCGACCTGCAATACTCAGTTCCTTCAGATTGCGATGTGTTGCGCAGATGATCCGTACATCAACAGGAATTTCCTGACGCCCTCCGATTCTCTCGATTACCCGTTCTTGCAGAAATCGGAGAAGTTTCGCTTGTAGAAGCATAGGCATATCCCCTACTTCATCAAGAAAAAAAGTGCCTCCATCGGCAAGTTCAATTTTACCTAACATCTGATTGGTGGCTCCGGTAAACGCCCCCTTCTCGTAGCCAAACAACTCGCTCTCAAGAAGGTTTTCCGGGATTGCAGCGCAGTTGATTGCCATGAAGCGCTGGTCTTGCCGTGGACTCAGCTGGTGCAGCGCTCTCGCCAACAGCTCCTTGCCCGTTCCGCTATCACCCAACAGCATGACCGAGGCAGAAGTTGGTGCTACTTTCTCGATGCTACGGCACACCCTCAGCATGCCGGGATCCCGACTGACAATACTGGACAAAGGAGAATCCGCCTGAATCTGTAAAATTCTGCGATTCTCCTGTTGCAAAGCATGCAAATAAAATGCACGTTCAACCACTAACCCCAGTATCTCCGGGTCAAATGGTTTCTGATGAAAGTCATAAGCACCCATCCCAATCGCTTTCACCGCATTGGCACGATCCTGATTTCCTGAAAGAACGATCAATTTGGTGTCAGGGGCAAGTGAAAGAATCTGTTGCAGGATTGCCAATCCTTCCGAAGCACCATCGGGATCCGGAGGAAGTCCAAGATCCATGGTCACAACAGCAGGTTCATGCCGCCTGACCTGTGCCAGCGCGCTCTCACGGTCACCCGCCAACAGTACTTCATAAGTATCAAAATTCCAGCGCAATTGCTTTTGCAAGCCAAGATCATCTTCAATAACAAGCAGCTTTTTTTTATCTTGATTCATGAAATTAGTCCTGCCGTGATCTGGCGTCCTTGATGTCATCGGCATGCCTATGAAATGGCAAAATCACTCGGAAAGTAGTGCCGGCAGTTTGCCGACTGGAGACTTCAATCTGACCACCCAGTTCGTGGATATATTCACGACTCTCAAACATACCAATTCCCATGCCTGCCGATTTTGTAGACTCAAAAGGCTTGAATAGTCGTTCACGAATGAATCCGTCGCTCATGCCTTCACCGGTATCTTTGATTTCGACGACCACAAAAGCCCCCTGCTTCGAAATGCGGATTATTACTTTGCCATCCTTGGGTGTGGCTTCAACAGCATTCTGAATCATGTGGCCAATAACTCTTTCAAGCCGATCCCAATTAGCGACCACCATCAGGCCAGGGTCTGGTATCTCAAGCTCAGGCTTAGGCTCAACCACAGATTTTAGCGCCAATGTCTGCCGTAATAATTTATCAATGGAAAGCGGTGCAGGATGCTCAATGGAAGAACCTCTGCTCAATTTATGTAGAAGCAGCTTCATTTTCTCAACAGAATAATCCAGCGTATCAAGCATGTCTATCTGAAATTCTGGATTATCCTTATGCTTTTCGGCATTGGAAAGTAATAGCGATAACTGGGAAACCAAATTTTTCAGATCATGCACTATAAAAGTCGACATGCGATTGAAAGATTCAAACTGACGTGCAATCAGTAGCGCATTAGTCGATTCTTGTTGGGCTAGATAACTCGCAGCTTGGCTGCCGGCAATTTTGAGCAGATCAAGCACTTCCCAATTTAACTTAATTCTACTTCGGGGCAACGTCAGTATCATAAAACCAAACAATTTGCCCAGTAGAATCAGGGGAACTATCAGCCAGCCTTTAGGTAAAATTTTTAACCATTGAGGAATATAAATTACGCCGTATTTATCAGGATTTGAGTCATATTCCTGTAGATCTATCACCCACTGCTTGATTTCCAGAAACTGGCAAAGCGAACCACTTGCTGATTCAGTCTCTTTCGGCAAACTCATATTCCAATGAGCTACAGGTTCACAATTGCCTGATTCCCGGCTAATGAACAATGCACCTCCTGGACTTTCAACGAGTGCTGCTACCGCTTGGATGGTACGTTCGCCCAGTTCATGGCCGTGCTCGGAAAGTGTGCGCGTAAAGCCTAACCACTCCTCACGATAGTCATAGTTGTAATTGTAAAAGTGCTTACTGATGAATACCTTGAGCCATGAACGAAATCCCCCCGAAAATAGTATGCCAACGAGCAAAGCTACGGCTCCGAACAAAAAAGTCACTTGCATGACGGCTCCCCAGCTCCCCCCGAAAAAACGCAGGTAATAGCCGGCAGCAGACATAGCCAGTAAATACAGGGCAGTGCCTAACAGTGTTGCGGAATGAAACAAAATACGGCGCGATACCGAGATACCCAGTGACCACTGAGGATTACGCGCTGCCGACACGGCTACCAGAGGAACAATCAGGGCATTGACTGCCCCTCGAGCAGACCAGATTTCCATATTAACTTGCCGGAACAGCATAGCGTCGCTATATAAATAAAAGTCATAAGCGAACACCCCCCCAATTCCAAAACAGGCGAACTTTATTCCCCACCGTCCTTTAGAAGGTGTATTGCGATATAGCTGTTCTACCAAAAGCATGCCCATAACTGCCATTACTACTCGGCCAACGATGTCCGTCATGAAACCTGTCTCTACTTGAGGGGGCTCAAGTTTCCAATGGGTATAAATATTCACGAACAAGAGCATAAAATAAAACGCTACGATGCCAACTACATAGGGTTTAAGTTTAAATTTAAAAGGAGGTAAAGAATTTGTTTGTTGGAAAGGCCCCAACAACATTAGCAGGAAGATAGACCACCCTGCATTTCGTAAAATTTCCAGAATGTCTGTCAACAGCGGCAAGTGAATTCCTTTGGCTGCTTGGTAAGCGATCGATGTTGCCCAAAACGCGGTAATCCCGCATGCAACTGTCAGCGCTGTCCCAAAAATACGGGCACGCCAACTGGTCAACAATAGAACGGTTAGCAAAAAAAATGCTGTAGCGGCTATGCCATAGCTATACGCAGTGATGCTGGTCAACATTGAAAGTTGTGCCATTGGGTTATCTGCTGCCCTTACCTAAAATAACAACCTGGAAAGTATCGATCAATATAAGTACGTCCAGAAACAAGCTATTGTTTTTCACATAGTACAAGTCATATTGGAGCTTTTGGATGGAATCCTCAACTGAGGCTCCATACTGGTAACGCACTTGAGCCAAGCCCGTTATTCCCGGTTTAATACAATGTCTCACGTTATAGTAAGGAACCTCTTCGTAGAGTTGCTTTACAAAAAAAGGTCTTTCCGGGCGTGGCCCAACGAAACTCATTTCCCCTTTAAAAACATTTATAATTTGCGGAAGCTCGTCAATCCTCAGTTTGCGAATAATACGTCCCACTTTCGTCGTACGTGTGTCATTTGCAGCCGCCCATTGAGGCTTCATTCCTTTCTCAGCATCATTTCGCATACTACGGAACTTCAGCACCATAAAAAGATGACCATCCATACCAACTCGTTCTTGTCGATAAAAGATTGGGGTTCTGTCTTCAATATAAATGCACAGCGATGTAATCAACATCACCGGAATTGAAACAATTAAAATGATAGTGCTGGCGAATAAATCGAAAATTCTTTTAATAAAAGATCGCAGGAAACTCTGGTCAAATCCGCCTCCAAAAACCAACCAACTTGGCTGAAGAGAATCCAACCTGATCTGGCATGCCTCACGCTCAAAAAAAGACGCTGCATCGGTCACTGTAATTCCATTTAATTTGCATACCAATAACTCCTGGATAGGGAAGCTTTCACCCCGCCGATTATTTACCGCGACAATGACTTCATTCGCGTTATATTCGTTTGCCAAACTTATCAATGAATTGACAGTCGGCAAAATGGTAGACGGTAGAATAGAGCTTGCTTCGCCGGGCAACTGAACAAAACCAACGATATTATATTTATGGTAGCTAATATTATGCATGGCTAGGTCTCTGCATTCCTTTGCCAGCGTACCGCATCCTATAAAAATAATTCGGGACTCTAGAAACTCCAATTTGAACAATTGATAAAAAATGATCCTCACCAATAAGATCAAACAAGCAGCGATTATTATCACGAGACCTAAAATACCGCGACCAATATAAATATCTGGCACTATATAAAATACCAACGTTAAGATGCCGAATCCCAAGGCAAAGGAAGGCATGAGCCGAAGAAAGGTATTTCTTATATCCTCTCTGTAATTATGTTTATACATGCCAAAAGCACTCATACTGAAAACCATCACTAATGGAAACGAAAATGTCGTCAGGAAAAAATTATCCATCTTGATAAAATTTTGAAAGTCGCTGTCGCCATCAAAGAACCGAATAGCAACCCCAATATAGACTGAGGCTATGAAAACAAGAGTTTCCGCAACAAGCAGAATGGACACTGTTTTGGAGACATAGTGATTAGAAATTCTAAACAACATTAAATTTACTCCAAGAAATTGGCTCGTATCATAAAGACACGCTCACATCATATCGACTTTTGCAGCAAGAACATTAGGGATGTAATAAACCTTTCATGTGAGAATAAGATTGAAGCTTTTCAGTGTCAGCGAAAAGTAGTGATACCCCCTTTCTCCCAAAGAGAAATGTCCCCTTGAGTTTGCGTTGAGTAAACTCAGTGCCCGATAAAAAAACCATAGCGGCGTGCACCTTCAAATGGGCATGATGATGAGTCAAAAGGAAGAAAAACGTGGGCAGGCAATGGAGCTACTGACGGCAGGTAAAATAGACCAAAAGGAGGCTGACAAAATGCTGGCTGTCAGTTTGCGTCAAGTCAAGCGTATCTTGCGACGTTACCGCACCTTGGGCTTGCCGGGGCTAATCAGCACGAAGCGCGGACGAGTCTCGAATCGGCGGGTAGTCGAAACGACCAGGACAACCGCGACAAAGATGATCGGCGAACACTATCACGACTTTGGGCCGACCCTCGCAACAGAGAAACTGGCCGAACGTCACGATATACACCTATCGGTTGAAACCGTCCGCCAGATCATGATTGCGGCGGGCTATTGGAAGCCCAAGAAGGGTGCAACCATCTGTGCGCACCCCATGCGTGAACGCCGTGCCAGACTTGGCGAACTGGTGCAGATTGACGGCTCTCCCCATGACTGGATCGATGATCGGGCTGATCGATGTACACTACTGGTATTCATTGATGATGCGACAGGCAACCTCCTGCAGCTGCGCTTTACGCCGACCGAGACCACGCTGGGATACATGCATGCCCTGCATGATCACATCGTGGCACATGGGTTGCCTGCGTCGCTCTACAGGGACAAACACAGCATCTTTCGCATCAATGCCAAAGGGGCTGATCCTGAGTCTGAAACACAGTTTGGGTGGGCGACACGGGAACTGGGAATTGAGTGCATTCATGCCAACAGCCCGCAAGCGAAGGGGCGCGTGGAACATGCCAACCAGACATTGCAAGACAGGTTGTCCAAGGAAACAAGGCTGGCTGGAATATCCGGCATCGCCAGTGCCCACAATTAGTTGCCTGGCTTTATTGCCAGTTTCAACCGGTGCTTTGCGGTGATACCGAAAGATGCGGCTGATGCATACATCGCCTATCCAGGCAGCGCAGAGGA
>CAIRGS010000053.1 GCA_903878125.1 uncultured Nitrosomonadales bacterium
AGACTATCGGCCAATACCCGAGCTGTCACTTGATCCCCATTGCGCGCAACCAACTGGACCATGTCACCATCCACCAGTAGCGTTTTGTTAGAGGATAGCGCTAACAACCAAGCGTCATGCCATACGTGATACAGCAGACTGGTTATCACAAGCGAGGCCAGTAGTATCCTTGCCCATAATGGCAAAGCCAATGGAGCCAGAACCGTGAGCGCAACGCCATGCGAAGCAATTAATGCGATCGTAAAATAAACGGAAGGTTGAAGATTAAATTGCCGTTGCATGGTTACTTCCTGGCAACTTGAATTATACGGAAAGAGTAATCAGAGCTTGGCGTCTATTTCAGGGACGCACTTTATTTTTACACGGTGTTCCGCTGCGGCGCCCGTCTGTCTTGCCATAGCGTCCATCGGTCTTGCCCTGTGCAGCGGCACTCATGTCCGTGCCTGGTTTTCTGTTTTTATGTCCTGCATCCGTAGTTCCATTAACAAATTTCCCAGCCTTTCTTCCAGTCAATTCAGCGACTTTCTCCGTGACAGGTTTAGATTCCATGCCCACCCAGTCCAGAATTTGGCTCACCTCTCCTGAACCAAGTTCTGCCAACGTGCCTCGCTTCAAGCGGGGCGGTAGATTAACAATGCCGAAACGCACACGTATTAAACGGCTAATGGGCAAACCTAATGCCTCAAAAGTACGTCGCACAATGCGATTGCGTCCTTCCTTCAACATCAGGCGATACCAGTGGTTGTAGCCCTCCCCTCCTTCGTCGGTAAGCCTCTCGAACTTCACCGGACCGTCCTCCAAGGTAATTCCTTCCTTTACCATCTGCTCCATCTGCTCGTCAGTCATGCTGCCTTGCACGCGCACAGCGTATTCACGTTCCACTTCAAAGCGCGGGTGCATTAGGCGGTTAGCCAGGTCACCCGAGGTAGTAAAAATCAGCAGTCCACTGGTGTTAAAATCGAGCCGTCCAATGGCAATCCATTTCATGCCCCGCAATTTGGGCAATTTGTCGAACACATTTGCCCGCTTTTCCGGGTCATCGCGACTGACAATCTCGCCTTCCTGCTTGTGATACAGCAATACACGCGGCAAATTACTGTTACTTGTTCTAATGTTAACAAGGCGCTTGTCGGCACGCACTAGGTCATCTTCGGTCACACGCATACCCAGCGTCGCCACTTCTCCGTTCACCGTTATGCGCCCAGCGGAAATCCATTCTTCCATAGTACGACGGGAACCCAAGCCAACCTGCGCCAATACTTTCTGCAAGCGCTCGCCTTGTTGTTCTTGTTGCTTTGCCTGCTCGGTCATCCGGTAACCTCTCGCCTTTCCAACACGGCTTGCGCCAGCGTACCACTATCCACATGCTCCAGTTCGCCACCCACTGGCAACCCACGCGCGATGCGCGACACTTTGATGCCCTGCGCACATAGCAAGATAGTAATGTAGTGTGCAGTGGCATCCCCTTCTACGGTGAAATTAGTGGCGAGTATCACTTCACATGTGTTTTCCTGCGCCCGACTAACCAGCCGATCCAGGTGCAATTCACGCGGGCCGATGCCATCCAGTGGAGAAAGCCGTCCCATCAGCACAAAATACATACCGCGATAGCACTGTGCCTGTTCCATCATGAGCAAGTCTGCCGGCATTTCCACCACACACAGCAGGCTGGCATCACGCTTGGATGAACGGCATAAGGCGCAAATTTCTTCTTCGGAAAAATTATTACACTTGACACAATGATGGATACTTTCCACGGCATGGCCAAGCGCTCTCGCCAGCCGCAATGCGCCTGGTTTGTCGCGTTGTAACAAGTGGTATGCCATACGCTGCGCAGATTTCGGTCCGACACCGGGCAGACAGCGCAAGGCGGCTATCATTTCTTCCAGACTGGAAAGCGTATTCATTCAGGTACCAAAAACATTAAGGCATTCAGAACGGCAAACTCATGCCGGGCGGCAAATTCATGCCCGCTGTGAAACCACCCATTTTTTGTTGGGTCACTGCAGCAACCTGTTTCATCGCATCATTCATTGCAGCCACGATCAAATCTTCCAGCATTTCCTTGTCGTCTGATAACAGGCTGCTATCCAACATCACGCGGCGAACATCATGCGCACAGGTCATAACTACTTTCACCATGCCAGAACCGGCTTGACCTTCTACCTCGACTGTAGCGAGTTCGTCTTGTGCCTTCTTCATGTTCTGTTGCATCTGCTGGGCTTGTTTCATCATCCCGGCCAATCCGCCCTTCATCATATATTTTCCTTCCTTAACTTACTGAATTGATTTAATGCTTTCTTCAACTATCTGCGCGCTTAATTGTGTCTGTGCTTCACGCACGAATGGGTCTTGCATAATGGCTTCAACCGCCTGTTGCTGACGTGTCTGTTTTACATGCTGCTCGACTGCGGCTGGGGTAGCCACATTATTTACACCTAACATAACCACTAATCGTACTGGCTGGACGAAATAGTCGGCAAGGGCCGCCTGCAATTTTTCATGGGCCATTTTATTGGTCAACAAATGTTTGTGCTGCGGCGCTAAATTCAACGTTAAACGCCCATCAACATAACTTTCCAGCGTGCAATGTTTCGCCAATTCGCGCGCCATGCCTCGCACATTAAGTTGCGCAAGCAATGCGCTCCAATCCAGCGCCATAGAAGAAGTTGATACCGGATTAACTGGCTGTGAAATGGCCTGAACAGGCTGCAATTGCTGCTTCGGCTGCGGCACAGGTAGCGGAGTAGCAGGAGCCATTAGCGGCGCAACTATCACTGGTGTAACTATCACTTCAGCTATGCGCTGTTCAGACGCCGCCTTGGGGCCAGCTGGCCTGAATGCCAACATGCGCAACAGCGTCATGGTGAAACCAGCATACTCATCGGGCGCAAGATCTATTTCATTACGCCCGTGTATGGCAATCTGATAGTACAGCTGAATTTCCTCCGCGCCAAAACTCTGCGCCAATTCCAGCAAGCGCACTCGCTCCGGCTCATCTTCTGCGATGGCTTGCGGCACCGTCTGCGCCAGAGCAACACGGTGCAACAAGGTCGCCAAGTCCTGCAAAGCAGCATCAAACGCCAAGCTGCGACTTAGCATATCGTCAGCAACACGCAGCAAACCGACTCCGTCCCGCGCCAGCAAAGTTTGCAACACGTCATACAGATAATTCTGGTCAATCGCGCCCAACATATTGCGAACCGTTGCTTCATCGATTCTGGAATCGGAATAGGCAATGGCTTGATCGAGCAGGCTTAGCGCATCGCGCATACTGCCTTGTGCAGCACGAGCCAGCAATGCCAGCGCAGCGATTTCAAAGGTGATGTCTTCCTGCTCCAGCACATATTCCAAGTGCGTGACGATTAACGCAGGCGGCAACTGTTTCAGATTGAACTGCAAGCAGCGGGACAGCACTGTGACGGGGATTTTTTGCGGGTCAGTAGTGGCAAGAATAAATTTGACGTGCGCAGGCGGCTCTTCCAATGTTTTTAACATCGAGTTAAAAGCTGCTTTGGAAAGCATATGCACTTCGTCAATCAAATAGACTTTGTAACGTCCCAAAGTTGGCAGGTATTGCGCGTTATCCAGTACTTCGCGCATATTATCAATGCCAGTATTAGACGCCGCATCCAATTCAATGAGATCAACAAAACGCCCACTGTCGATTTCCGTGCAAGCGCTACAAATTCCACACGGTGTAGCAGTAATACCGCTGACGCAATTCAAGGATTTTGCAAAAATACGTGCGATGGTGGTTTTGCCCACGCCGCGCGTACCAGTGAACAAATAGGCATGGTGCAAACGGTTTTGTGTCAGCGCATTGCTCAATGCCTGCACAACATGCCCCTGCCCCGCCAACTGCGCGAAGGTCTTGGGCCGCCATTTGCGCGCTAGAACGGATGTTACTGACAAAATTTATGTTGCCTCAAAAATGATAGGCAAGGCGAATTTGGCTGAAATTGATACCCGGGTTTGGATCATTGATTGAAGCATTAGACAGATGCTGAAAACGATAGCCCAGATCATATTGTTTCCGATCACCGAAACGCAGACCTGCGCCAAGATGATCGCCAAATTGAAACGCAGTGCTGAATCTACGATTGGCATTGATTTGCACATCCGAAATCAGATGAACTCCAATGCCTGCTTCCAGATATGGCGCGAAGCTGGAAAGATTTTTCTGTTGCAAACGAAATACTGGCGTAAAACCGATACCAGTAATGTTGTGAGTATTACCCGCATTGTTTTGGCCATTCCAGCTTCCAGCTGAAGCTTCCCAATAACCGGTTACCAACCAGTTGCCGTCGGTAAACCACTTTTTCCCCCAATCCCATTGGGCGCCAATACGCGCCATATTGGTCTTGTCCCCACTGCCAATCTCAGCGGAAAGACCATCTATGGCCCACACATTGCCATATAACAATATCGCACCGATCAGTACACAGATCTTTTTCATGGTCACTCCAGTTTTGAATAAGGAGGCGAGCCTTGCCCCCGGCACTTGCAGTAATGGTTATGGCTGCTTCCTTCCGGACCTGACCAAGTTCACCACCTTACAATGCGGGGAGGCCCGCCAATTCTTTAAAGCTGCCCAACAGCCTGCTGCACAACACCAAAATGGTGTTGTCTAGCCATTTAAAACACTAATATATTTTAAAAACCGTGTATTGCGGATTCATTCTCACGCGTCTTGTCTTGACGATACTTGATTCTGTTATTGAATCATTAATATTTTGTCATCATACTATCAAACGAATCTGCTGGCAAAAACCAGCCTTGCCCGATGTGGTAAGAGCCTGAGAGCTAATCAAAATATTCGTCTTTACCTTTTCATCGTTTTACATACTCCCAAAATTTGGTGCCTTGGGGTAAGCTTACATCCCTGATTAATAATTCAATACAAAACAGACACTATGGCCCAATATGTTTTTACCATGAATCGCGTGGGCAAGGTCGTTCCGCCCAAGCGCCAAATTATCAAGGATATTTCCCTCAGCTTCTTCCCTGGTGCTAAGATCGGCCTGCTTGGATTGAATGGCTCGGGCAAATCCACCGTGCTGAAGATCATGGCTGGAGTGGACAAGGATTTCGAAGGAGAAGCCATTCCGATGCCGAACTTGAATATCGGCTATCTACCGCAAGAACCGCAACTTAACCCGGACCAGACCGTGCGTGAAGCAGTACAGGAAGGACTGGGCGAAGTGTTCAGCGCGCAACAAAAATTGGATGAGGTGTATGCCGCCTATGCTGATCCTGATGCCGACTTTGATGCGTTGGCTGCCGAGCAGGCGCGACTTGAAGCCATCATCGCGGCTAGTGACGGGAATGCGGATCAACAAATGGAAATTGCCGCCGATGCATTGCGTCTGCCCGAATGGGATGCCGTGGTCAAGAATCTCTCGGGTGGCGAGAAGCGTCGCGTTGCGTTGTGCAAATTGTTGCTGTCGAAGCCGGATATGTTGCTGCTGGATGAGCCGACCAACCATTTGGATGCTGAGTCGGTGGAATGGCTGGAGCAATTTCTATTGCGCTTTCCTGGCACCGTGGTGGCGGTGACGCATGATCGCTACTTCCTTGACAATGCCGCCGAGTGGATTTTGGAACTCGATCGAGGCCACGGCATTCCGTGGAAGGGAAACTATTCAAGTTGGCTGGAACAGAAAGGAGCCCGGCTCAAGCAAGAAGAGTCCTCAGAGTCCGCGCGCCAAAAGGCGTTGAGCAAGGAGTTGGAATGGGTGCGCCAGAATCCAAAGGGAAGGCAGGCAAAATCAAAGGCGCGTATCGCTCGCTTTGAAGAATTAAATTCGCAGGAATATCAGAAGCGCAATGAGACCCAGGAAATCTTTATTCCCGTGGCCGACAGGCTGGGTAATGAAGTTATAGAGTTTAATAATGTTTCTAAAGCATATGGCGACCGACTGCTGATTGACAATCTCAGCTTGAAGATTCCGCCCGGCGCTATCGTTGGAATTATTGGACCCAACGGCGCAGGTAAGTCGACGCTGTTCCGAATGCTGACTGGAAAAGAAATACCGGATTCCGGCGAAATAAAAATTGGATCAACAGTCAAAATATCGCATGTAGACCAATCGCGCGATGCGCTGGAGAGCGATAAGACCGTGTTCGATGTAATTTCCGGCGGTAATGACATTCTCACCGTGGGCAAGTTTGAGACGCCGTCGCGCGCCTACATCGGCCGCTTTAACTTCAAGGGTGCAGATCAACAGAAGCTGGTCGGGAATCTTTCAGGTGGCGAGCGCGGACGTCTGCACTTGGCGAAAACCCTTATCTCGGGCGGCAATGTCCTTCTGCTGGATGAACCCTCCAATGACCTCGACGTGGAAACGCTACGTGCGCTTGAAGACGCGCTGCTGGAATTCGCCGGTTGTGTGCTGGTTATCTCGCATGATCGCTGGTTTTTGGATCGCATAGCGACTCATATTCTCGCCTTTGAAGGCAACTCGCAGGTCACATTTTTCGATGGCAATTATCAGGAATACGAAGCGGATAAAAGGAAACGTTTGGGTGAGGAAGGTGCGAAGCCGAAGAGAATTCGATATAAACCGATTAGTCGTTGAGTTTTGTCGACTGTAATTTTTAACCACTTGAAACTTAAATTGAGGAGAACTAAATGGAACATATTTTACCTGCACTACCTTATGCGATGGATGCACTTGCGCCGCACATTTCCAAGGAAACTCTGGAATATCACTATGGCAAACATCACCAAACCTATGTAACTAATCTTAACAATTTGATTAAAGGCACTGAATTTGAGAACGCCACGCTGGAAGAGATTGTCAAGAAATCTAGCGGAGGCATTTTCAATAATGCCGCCCAAGTGTGGAACCATACCTTTTACTGGAATGGCATGAAGCCGGACGGTGACGGTTTACCGACTGGAGATATGGCGGATGGCATCAACAAGAAATGGGGTAGTTTCGAAGATTTTAAAAAAGCATTTTCAGCTTCTTGCGTGAGTAACTTTGGTTCAGGCTGGACATGGCTGGTGAAGAAGAGCGATGGCTCGCTGGACATCGTTAACACCAGCAATGCCGCCACACCGTTGTCCGGCGCGGACAAGCCGTTATTGACCTGTGACGTTTGGGAACACGCCTACTATATTGATTACCGCAACGCCCGCGCCAAGTATGTCGATACCTTTTGGGGCTTGGTTAACTGGGATTTCGTAGCGAAGAACTACGCGTAATTATTAAAGCTTGAGCGAAATAAAAAATCCCGGCAGATCCCGGGATTTTTTATGGGAGTTCAGCGAGGTTAATGCCCCGTGGGCGCCTGCATTAATCCTTGAACTGTTATTCCTCGCTTGATGCCGTTCCGGGCAAACCAGCCGCTATTCATTTCCAGCGCATACAATGCATCGCTTTGGGCGTGGTGCGTATCTGGGGTGTTAGGTTGCATTTCCTCAATATTGAGAATGGAGCCGTCGGCGGCGATGAAGGCGATGCTTAACGGCAGTGTCGTATTCTTCATCCAGAAGTTATACCTGTCAGCTTTTTTAAAGATAAATAACATGCCGCAATTAGCGCATAGAAGACCGCGCCCCATAAGTCCCTGTTCGCGGCTTTGCGAAGTGTTGGCGATTTCTGCATGAATATTGTGTTTACCAATCTTTAGAGAAATATTTTCACCGCAGGCAGGTTGCAGGGCAAACAAGAAGAACAGGGAAAGCGTGGAAAAAAATCTCATGTCGTAATCACAATTGTTTAGACGAGTTTAGCAGAAATTAAACATGGTTTGGTATCATGGAATTGAGCTGCCATATGTTAAACAAGACAATTATTTATACCATAATCCGACTGCCAAGTTTCTGCCTATCCGGCTTGCTGTGTATTTGTCTGTTACTTTTGACTGCGCCGCTCTATGCCGTGCAAATTACATTAAACGTAGCAGACGTTACCGCACCGAGCTTTACCGCACACGGAATTAAAGTGGTTTTGGCGCAAGAGGGTTCGGCTGAATTCAGCATAGACGAATTGCATATGACGGAAAAAAAATGGCGCAAGGTGCACGTCCACTGTGTGAAATTTTTGATCAGTTCAGCTCGTGTGACATGCCGTAAAGGCAAGCTGGATGCGATTCCGGACTTGCCATTCACGTTTAGTTACGAGTTTGCCTCGCAACGGCTGGAGTTGCAATTTGCCTCTAAACCTAATGAGTTGTGGCAGGTAAACGCTGATTTCCGCGCGCAGCATTGGCACGCCACAGCATCGTTACGCAATGCCCAAGGCCAGCGCCTGGCGAGCTTACTTTCACCGAATTGGCCACTGCCTACACAGGGTACCCTTAATGGCAAGTTGGAGATACATAGTGATAAAGCGGGGGTAAGCCTAATCAATGCTGATCTGCAATTAACCGATGTGGCTGCTGCGGATGCCAGTGGTTTGCATGCTGCCGAAAAATTGACAGGCACGCTGCAAGTGGATGCTGCTCGCACAGGCCAAAAATGGGATTGGCGTGGTGCACTCGATTGGAAGGGTGGCGAATTGTTCTGGCAACCGTTGTATTTGCGCGGTGGACATACGCTACTAGCCTCTGGTCAGTGGGATGGTGCACATCTAAAAGTGACGCAGGCTTTGGCGAATCTGCCGGGCGTAGGCAAGGTTGAACTGAACGCATTATGGGATGTCAAGAAGAGCAACTTATTGGAAGGTCGTTTGATTGGAAAGAATCTAAAGCTGGCTAAAGGCTTCACTGATTACGCCAAGCCATTTCTGGAAAAAAGCGCTTTGTCGGCGACAGAGCTGACAGGGCTCGCTGATGTTGATTGGCAATACCGCAATGGCGCCACCCAGGCATTATTCGTTAAGCTGCGCGATGTGGCTGTAGTGGATGGTGAGAAACGCTTTGCCCTGCACGGTATTAATGCAGCCATTCCGTGGCACGCCCAAGAGCTGAATGTAGCGCATGTTGCTTTTGCTGACGGCGAACTGATGGGATTGTCATTGGGTGCGACGCAATGGCAAATTCAGATGCGCGGGCAGGATTTCATTCTGCCAACAGCTACACTGCCCATACTTGACGGCAAGTTGGAAGTGAACGATTTCCACATGCAAAATGTGAATGAAATGTGGCAGTGGAATTTTTCCAGCACGCTGACATCGATTTCCATGCAGAAACTCAGTTCCGCATTGCATTGGCCGGAGATGCATGGCTCGCTATCCGGCTCTATTCCCAAGGTGAGTTATCAGGACAAATTGCTCAAGGTGGATGGCACTTTATTGTTTCGCGTGTTTGATGGCACGGTGCTGGCAAATCACTTGGAGCTGTTTGATCCCTTCGGTCGCGCACCTCGCCTGTCGGGAAATTTGGACATGCGCGAACTGGATCTTGACTTGCTTACGCGCACTTTTTCGTTCGGCAATATTCAGGGGCGTATTGATTTAGGAGTGAACAATCTCGAACTGGTGAAATGGGTTCCGGTACGTTTCGATGCCAAACTGGCGAGCAGTCCTGGCAAATATCGCAAGAAAATCAGCCAAAAGGCAGTAGAAAATATTTCTTCGCTGGGAGGAGCAGGCGGGGTTGCTGCCTTGCAGCGCAGTTTTCTGCGCATCTTTGAAAGCTTCGGCTACAACCGCATTGGGCTGAGTTGTGCTCTGCGCAATGACATATGTACCATGGCGGGAGTTGAAGACAATGGCAACGCTTATACGATAGTAAAAGGTGGCGGCATTCCCGCCATCACTGTGATGGGCTACAATCGCAAAGTTGACTGGAGTGAGCTGATAACGCGCTTGAAGCGGATATCGCAGGACAATAAAGCTGTGATCAAATAAAGGAGGGGCACGATGAGAAAAATATTGACCGTACTACCTTTCGCAGGTATGGCACTGAGCGCCTGCGTTACCATCAATATATATTTCCCCGCCGCAGCTGCAGAAAAGGCAGCTGACAAGATAATCGACGAAGTTTGGCAAACCGATAAATCTGTTACGACCCCAAAATCTGATAAATCCCCATCTGTTGCACCTGAAATTAAAAAGGAGAAAGCAATATGAATAACTTGATTAGATTTTGTTTTGCGTTGTTTGTACTGAGTGTTGCTGCGGCTGCATCGGCACAGGTAAACATCGAAATTAATACTCCTGGCGTTGTTACTTTGAAGCAGTCAATGCAGACGCGTCATGCACAGTTGGCAGATTTCTACACCAGTGGTGCGGTCGGCCTGACTTCTGACGGGTTGGTTGCCTTACGCGATGCCAATTCGGTTCCACTGGCCGCACGTCAGAAGGTCAGTGGGCTGGTTGCAGCGGAGAATCAGGATCGTAAGGCGCTGTATGCCGAGATTGCACGCGCTAACGCACATCCTGAGTGGGAAGGTGACATCCGAAATACATTCGCACAACGCTGGATACAGCGTGCCCAAGCGGGTTGGTGGATACAGAGCGGCGGCAGTTGGTCAAAAAAATAACTGTCAAAAGTTAGCAAATCGATCGTGCCGTTACTCTACTAGCATCACGACCTGTTAATTGCGAAACATACGTTGCATGGTGTGGCCCTCAGTTTCCCTAACCCTCTCTCCAACTCTCTCCCGCAAGCGGTAGAGAGGGTAATCGTCCCCTCCCCCGTTTGCGGGGGAGGGTTAGGGAGAGGGCAATTACCGCAACTCAACTGCCATGCTGTGGGTAAATCCAAAACAATAGGTTTCGATATTTACGATTTTCGATTCAAGTAGGATAAGTAGTTTGAAGACAATTTGTCTCGTAAATACTCACTGATTTTATAATACCAGAGGAGCTTTTTTCGGTGTTGATGACCCCTGTTCTTGTTTTTGATATCGAAACCGTTCCCGACATTGCCGGGCTTCGTACCCTGTATGGACTTGATGCACAGGTGAGCGATGGGGATGTGGCGGAGATGGCCTTTCAGATGCGTCGCCAGAAGACAGGAAGTGATTTCTTGCAACATCATCTGCATCGCGTGGTGGCCATTTCCTGCGCATTGCGCGAGGGCGACAATTTTCGTGTGTGGTCGCTGGGCAGCCTGGAAGACGACGAGAGTGCCCTCATTCAACGTTTCTTTGACGGCATTGACAAATATACTCCGCAATTAGTGTCATGGAACGGCGGTGGCTTTGACCTGCCCGTGCTGCACTATCGTGGCCTGATTCACGGTGTTCAGTGCGCATGCTATTGGGATACAGGAGGGGATGACAAGGATTTTAAATGGAATAATTACATCAGCCGTTATCATTCTCGTCATCTTGATTTGATGGATGTGCTGGCAATGTATACAGGCCGCGCCAACGCCCCGCTGGACGATCTGGCCAAGTTAATCGGTTTTCCCGGAAAGCTGGGAATGGACGGAAGCAAGGTGTGGAGTGCTTATCAGCAGGGCAAGCTGAATGAAATCCGCAATTACTGTGAGACCGATGTGGTAAATACTTATTTGGTCTATGCGCGCTTCCAGTTGATGCGTGGTCAATTCACCCATGCCCGTTACGAGCAGGAATGTGAATTGGTGCGCAATACCTTGAGCAAAAACCCCGAATCGCACTGGATGGAATATCTCGCTGCTTGGCCTATCGTAAAGACATAACCATGGTCAAGCTTCGTCGGATCTGGCTTTCGCTGGGGGCGGGTTGGGTGGCCACGCTCATGTATCTTTCTCTCATGCCTCATCCACCTGAACCGATGGATTTTTTATATGCTGACAAACTGGAACACGCACTGGCATACGGTTTTCTGATGCTATGGTTCTGTCAGGTCTATCAACAACGGGCGCCTCGTATTTTTATAGCGAGTCTGTTGGTCGCCTTGGGTATTGGAATAGAATATTTGCAAGGCATGACTGCTTATCGGGTTTTTGATTATGCCGACATGCTGGCAAATGGTGCGGGTGTGCTATTGAGCGTGATTTTTATAGGCATGGGCCTGGGACGGATTGGCATCATGCTGGAAACTAAATTTTTTAAAATTGCAGAGTGAGATGACTGATAAACCCGTACACGCAAACAGTGTTGTTGTTGAATCGCTTGACTACGAAGGTCGCGGCATTGCGCATGCAGACGGTAAAGTAATTTTTATTGAAGGTGCGCTGACGGGTGAACGCGTCACCTATTCGTCCTATCGTAAAAAACCCAGCTTCGAGATAGCGCAACTCGGCCAGGTTATCAAACAAACTTTCATGCGCGTCCAGCCGAAATGTAAGCATTTCGGCGTGTGCGGAGGGTGTTCCATGCAACATATGGATGCACGTGCACAGGTTGCCGCCAAACAGCGCATTCTGGAAGACAACCTGTGGCACATCGGCAAGGTCAAGGCCCAGACTATGTTGCTACCGATCTATGGGCAGTCGTGGGGATATCGACAGCGAGCGCGGCTTTCGGTGCGTCATGTATTGAAGAAGGGCAAGACGCTGGTAGGCTTTCGCGAAAAGCGTGGCGGTTATGTGGCCGATATGCAGCATTGTGAAATCCTGACACCTAAAATTTCCAAGCTATTGCCGCTGTTGGGACAGTTGAATGAATGCTTTGCAACTCGCGATGCGTTGCCCCAAATAGAAGTGGCGGTCGGCGAGCATGTGGAGGTGCTGGTGCTGCGCATTTTACAGGCGCTTTCGCCGGCTGACGAAGAGGCAATCAAACTGTTCGCCGATACCCATGCGGTACAGTTTTGGCTGCAAACAAAAGGGCCGGAAACGGCAGTGCCGTTTTACCCGCTGGACGCAGCGCCGCTGACATACAGCCTGCCAGAGTTCGGGGTTACCATGCCATTTGCACCGACCGAATTTACCCAGGTCAATGCGGATATGAATCGCGTCATGGTAAGCCGTGCCATGCGTTTACTTGATCCTCAGCCGAATGAACGCATCGCTGATTTATTCTGCGGACTGGGCAACTTCACACTACCCATAGCGCGCAGCGGTGCTCAAGTTGTGGGCATCGAAGGCAGCGCGGCGCTGGTGCAGCGTGCCGTGCAGAATGCCGCGTTTAATGATTTGTCTGGCAACACCCAATTCAGCGTAATGAATTTGTTTGAGATCGACGAAGCAGCATTGGCGCAGTTAGGCCATTTCGACAAAATGCTGGTTGACCCGCCACGCGACGGCGCGTTTGAACTGGTCAAGGCGCTGGGTGCTGATGCGCCGAGTCGCATCGTGTATGTCTCATGCAACCCGGCAACGCTGGCGCGAGATGCCGAGATATTAGTGCACCAGAAGGGGTACGTACTCAAGGCTGCAGGCGTGATGAATATGTTTCCGCACACCTCTCATGTCGAATCCATCGCGTTGTTTGAAAAGACTCAGGCATAACACATGCTGCTTGATGTTCCCAAAGAACTGCGTTCAGCAGCGCTTCATTGGCTGGCAGAGCCGGATCCTGTTCTGAAATCCGCTGGAGTAATCGCCTTAGCTCAAGCGTGGAAGAAAGTCGAAATTGGCCTGGAGGTCGATGCTCCCCTTGCAACGCTGCAAACCATCCCCGGTCACCCGCTGCTTCCCGAGCTAGTTTCATACCTGTCAGTACCACGCAGGTCTATGCACACTGAACAAGGCCGCGCTGCGCTGATTCATGCGCTGACACATATTGAATTCAATGCTATCAACTTGGCCT
>CAIRGS010000054.1 GCA_903878125.1 uncultured Nitrosomonadales bacterium
TATTCCACCCGCCCTTGCAACAGCAACACAACGCGCACTCCGCGTCGAGCCGCATTTAACAAAGCATGGCGAAAGCGTAGTCCAGGCAGAAAATAGGCGTTGGCAATGATGATTTCTCGCTGGGAACCGGCAATGGCTTTGAGATAAGCGTATTCAATGTCGTGCCGATGACGCAAATTGTCACGCAACACGAAAGCTACTTTGTGTTGCCCTGTATTCTTGTGCGCGACCAGAAGTTCTATGCGCTCGCGGTGCCGTCGAAGACTTATCCACGATATCAGCGCCCACAAACGCCTCATTACGAAGTGTATATGCCCTGTCGTCGCTCCCTGCACCTCAACCGTATAATCCAAACGCGGCGCTACAATCCGCCCACCCGGCACATCATTGATAATATTGATGCCGCTTACAAAGGCGATACGCTCATCCACCAGCGCCAGCTTGCGGTGCAAACGGCGCAGACGGTGACGGCGCAAGCTGAAGCGCGCGATTTCCGGGCGATACCACAACACCTGTACGCCCGCTCCACGCAGCTCATCCACCCAAGCATCCGGCAAATCAGCCGAGCCGAAACCATCCAGCAGCAAGTGCACCACCAGGCCGCGCTTTGCTGCGTGCTGCAAAGCCTGCGAGACCAGATGACCGCAAGTGTCCGCAGCATAAATATATGTTTCCAGATATACCGTGCGAGTCGCGGCATCTATCGCCGCAATCAGGCGCGGAAAATATTCCTCACCGTTGCGCATCAGAATCAGCGTATGGCCGTCAACAAGATGTGTGCTGCTCATAGAGCGAGAGTCGCAGACAGCGCAACATGGTCTGAAATTTTTCTCCACGCATGCACCTTGCAGTGCTTAATCTCCAGCCCACGCACATAAATTCGATCCATGCGCAGTAGCGGGATGCCCGCCGGAAAACTGCGGGCCGGCCTGCCAATATTCGATTCAAACACTTCATGCAATTGCAATTCATGGGCTAAAAGACGACTGGCATTGTTGCGCCAGTCATTAAAATCACCGGCAACAATAAGTCGCGCATCCGCCGGTACCATTTGCTTGATTCGCTCAATCAGCGAATTAAATTGCGCCCTGCGGCCGCGCTTGAATAAACCGAAATGTACACAAATGCAATGCAGCGGCTGGCTGATTTCCCTTTGATCCGTTTTTGGCAAGTCAATTACGACATGTAGCAGGCCTCGACTCTCGAAACGATGCGCGGAAATATCCAGATTATCCCACTCCACAATCGAGTAACGGCTCAAAACGGCATTTCCGTGATGACCGCCTAGATACACGGAATTCTTTCCATATGCATGATGCGGCCATATCTGATCAGCCAGAAACTCATGTTGCGGCGAAGTGGCGTAGCCATGGAGATGCCGACCATTACGGTTACTCTCGCCCTGCACCTCCTGCAGGAATACGATATCGGCGTTGAGTTCACGCAAGCGCTCACGCAATTCGTGCAGCACAATGCGCTGGTTGAAATGGGACAAACCCTTGTGAATGTTGTAGGTCACGATGTTCAATGTGGTCATAAGTGCCTCATCAATACCGCATCAGCAAACCACATATTATTACAATATACGCAATGAGCGCGATATTGGCCGCAAACATCTGTCAGGCGTTACCTATACCTCGAGTGGGGAGGTTGATTTGACGCGCAAAATCCAGCATGCGTTCGATAGGGACCTTGGCACGACGCCCAATTACCGGATCGACATGTATCTCATTTTTCCCACTTTCCAACACTTGGGCCAGATTCAGCAAACCGTTCATCGCCATCCATGGACAGTGACTACAGCTAGTGCAAGTTGCACCATCTCCAGCCGTAGGTGCTTCGAGAAACACCTTGTCAGGCGATAAGGTTTGCATCCGGTGCAGGATACCGTTATCGGTCGCCACAATGAATTTGTTCGCAGCCAAAATTTGTGTTGCCTTGATGAGCTGCGTGGTAGAGCCCACCACATCAGCCAGCTGAATTATTTCCGGGGGAGATTCCGGGTGCACCAGCACTTTGGCTTCCGGGTTTTGCGCCTTGAGTTCAGTCAGCTCCTTAGCCTTGAACTCGTCATGCACCACACATGAACCTTGCCACAGCAACATATCGGCACCACTCTGTTGCTGAATGTAATTGCCCAGATGACGATCCGGTGCCCACAATATTTTTTGCCCTTGCTCCTTGAGATGCTTAACGATGGGCAACGCGATGGAACTGGTTACCACCCAGTCGGCGCGCGCCTTCACCGCCGCACTGGTGTTGGCATATACCACCACGGTACGATCCGGGTGTGCGTCACAGAAAGCAGTAAACTCATCCACCGGACAACCAAGGTCAAGCGAACAGTTTGCATCGAGATCAGGCATTAACACGCGCTTTTCCGGGTTAAGGATTTTCGCTGTCTCGCCCATGAAACGCACCCCCGCCACCACCAGCGTTTGCGCCGGATGTTGATGTCCGAAGTTGGCCATATCAAGGGAGTCAGATACGCAACCGCCTGTTGCATCGGCCAAGTCCTGCAAGTCAGGGTGCACATAATAATGCGCCACCAGCACCGCATCCTGTTCTTTTAACAGTCGTTTGATGCGCTCGATCAGCATGGCCTTTTCACCGGGCTCCGGTTCGCGCGGCTTCTTCGCCCACGCTATCGAAGTGGCGCAGCCTGGATGCTCATAGGCAATCGATATCATGCCATCCTGCCTCTCAATTTCCTTCATTTTAAAATCTTTCGTTCACTATGCATGGGAGGTTTCAGCTCCCCGCCCGTTGTCTTTCAGGCAACTGCAAAATCGCTGCGCGGTTGCTTGGCGAAAATACCAACCCCGCAGCTTCCTGCCAAGGCAACCATTTATAGCTGAGATGTTCACGCGGTGACAATTGGACAGGAAGAACGCAGGGTAACTCCAATCCAAATACATGCTCGGTGTTGTGCCGGGTGCCAGGCGCATAGCGATGCTGCCATTTGGCATAAATTTCATAGATATTTTGAGCCTGCCAGTCCACCAAGGTAAAGCGATTGGCATCCAAGCCAGTCTCCTCAAACACTTCGCGCACTGCTGTCTCGCGCAAAGACTCGCCTTCATCCTGACTACCGGTGACTGATTGCCAAAAACCTGGATGATCGGCGCGTTCCAGAAGCAACACCTCAAAATCCAAGGTATAAATCACCACTAATACAGAAACTGGTAATTTATATTGCATGAATGGCGCTAGCAGAAAAAAATCCAGAATGGTTTATCTTGCGATTTCCAGAAAGCTATCGTATCAGCAAAAATTTCCAGAGCAATATTGTGATCCTCAGAAGCCATCCCGAGCATGTCATTATCGTTACGCAACAGCAGCACATAGCCGAAAGCGGGTTGCCAGGAAAGATCACTCAATGTATCGGCCAGCGCATCCCAATTGCCACCGAAGCAATCCGGCGCATGAACAGCCTGCGCAATGGCAGCGATAAATTTTTCCTTGCCCCCTATCTTAGCCAGATCAACTTCGAACAAGACGCAACCTGCCTCTGCCACTGCTGCATACAACTCGTCCAAGCGGCAACTCAACCGGTATGCGCCTGCCTCTCTCACATCTTTTAAACGTAGCGACAGATTACCCATGTTATTCCGTGATGCGCCGAAAAGTCCGGTAATGATCCGCGCTGTAGTAACATTCAACAGGTTGGCCACAGACAATGCGCCGTGCGCCACGATTGCGTGCTCCAGGCGTTTTGACCGTAAATTCACGATAATAGCCACGCTCGCGCTTGGGCAACCGTTTTTCGAAATTACTGAATATCACACCATCACGCGGATATGGAAACGGGCCGCCCGTCTTAATAAGACGCAAGGTTTCGCGCCCTTCCGGCGGCAATTCGGATACCGCGACAATCCGCATTTCACGGACATTATTTGACCCGAACGCATAAGCATAAGTTTCTGCTGAAGCCAGTGCCAGCAGCATTGCAAAAAAGACAAATAAAAAATGCAGGATGAACCGTGCGCTAATCCTTCTCATCTCATTAAGTCTCCACTACACTATTTTTTCGTCACTTCTACCGTCGTTTGAACTTTCTGACGCAAACGAATATGAAGCTCGTTCAGTTGTTTTTCATCAACGGGACTGGGTGCTTGGGTTAGCAAGCACTGCGCGCGCTGGGTCTTGGGGAAAGCGATCACATCACGGATCGATTCCGAGCCGCTCATCAGCGTAACGATGCGATCCAGGCCAAAGGCCAACCCGCCGTGCGGTGGCGCGCCATATTGCAGCGCATCGAGCAGGAAGCCAAATTTTAGTTGCGCCTCTTCCGCACCAATGTTGAGCGCGCGGAATACTAATGACTGAGTTTCTTCCTTATGAATACGCACCGAGCCACCGCCGAGTTCCCAACCGTTCAACACGATGTCGTACGCCTTCGCCAGACAACGTCCGGGATCGTTTTGCAACAGGTGAAGGTGCTCGTCCTTGGGCGCAGTGAACGGGTGATGGCAGGCATCCCAACGCTTGGCATCATCATCGTATTCAAACATGGGGAAATCCACCACCCACAGCGGGGTCCAAGCTGCGCCACTGACATATTTTTTCTCATGGCCAATCTTGGTTCGCAATGCGCCAAGCGCATCATTAACCACCTTGGCCTTGTCTGCTCCGAAGAAAATCAAGTCGCCATTCTGCGCACCTGTGCGAGCTATGATCATTTTCAACGCATCTTCATTCAGGTTCTTCACGATAGGCGATTGCAGGCCAGTTTCATTCAACTGAGTCACGTCGTTGACTTTAATATAGGCCAAGCCGCGTGCACCATAGATGCCAACGAACTTGGTATATTCGTCAATCTCGCCGCGCGTTAATGAGCCACCACCCGGCACACGCAATGCTGCCACGCGCCCGTTAGCTTGATTGGCGGGGGCAGAGAATACCTTGAATGCCACATCTTTTACCACATCGGTGACATCGGTTATTTCCAGCGTCACTCTCAAATCAGGCTTGTCTGAACCATAGCGCGCCATCGCCTCAGCATGGGAAATGCGCGGAAACGGATTGGGCAAAACGGTACCCAATACCTCTTTGAATACCGTGCGAAGCATTTCCTCCATCAGCATCATGATCTGCTCTTCGTCCATGAATGATGTCTCCATGTCCACCTGAGTAAATTCCGGTTGACGGTCTGCGCGCAAATCTTCGTCGCGGAAACATTTGGTAATTTGATAGTAACGGTCAAAACCTGCCACCATTAGCAGCTGCTTGAATAGCTGTGGCGACTGCGGCAATGCAAAGAACTCGCCTGCGTGAACACGCGATGGCACCAGATAGTCGCGCGCACCTTCCGGTGTGGATTTGGTCAGCATGGGCGTTTCGATATCGATGAAACCCTTTGCATCCAGGAAACGGCGGAACGCCATTGCCGTCTTGTAGCGCAGCATCAGATTTTTCTGCATCTGTGGACGCCGCAGGTCAATCACGCGGTGCGTCAGGCGCACGTTCTCCGACAGATTTTCGTCATCCAGCTGGAACGGCGGGGTAAGCGCAGCATTAAGCACTTCGATTTCGTGGCATAGAATTTCGATCTCACCGCTACCAAGGTTGCTGTTGGCGCTGCCTTCCGGGCGGCGACGCACGCGTCCGCTGATACGCAGCACGAATTCGCTGCGTACCGATTCAGCAATTTTGAACATGTCCGCACGGTCCGGGGCACATACGACTTGCGCCAGCCCTTCGCGGTCGCGAAGATCAATAAAAACAACCCCGCCGTGGTCACGGCGACGGTGTGCCCAACCACATAAAGTAACAGCTTGGCCAAGATTTGAAACGTTAAGATGTCCGCAGTAATGAGTTCGCATATTTTCAATAAGTTAATCTAAGAAATCGGGGAATTGTGTTAGTTTTCTGGCGGGTAAGGCATAGCAGGAGTAGCAACTACGCCCATTGAAATAATGGATTTCAAAGCCACATCCACGCTGATGTTGAGCTCGATGGTATCAGCACGGCGCACGAAGAAATAAAACCCGTTGACCGGGCTCGGTGCGGTGGGAATAAATACCGCCACATACTCATCTTCAAGTTGTCGCGTCACCTCACCCGGGATACCGGTCTGAAACGCCAACGACCATGCCTCAGGATGAGGATACCGCACCAGCAGCACCTTACGAAAGGCAAGTCCGTTACTGGACAGTAGCGTATCGCTAACCTGTTTCACGCTGGTGTAAATGCTGCTTACCACAGGAATGCGGTGTAGCAGACTTTCCCAGTAAAGCAACAGACGCTGCCCAAGCACATTGTGCACAAGCAAACCGGTACCCAGTACGATCACGATGGTGAGAATCACGCCCAAACCGGGAATGTGAATGCCGAGCAGCTTATCCGGATACCAATTCACCGGCAGTAACAGCAGACTCTGGTCTAGGGTACTAATCGTCAGATTCAGAACCCAGAGGGTAATGCCAAGCGGAACCCACACCAATAGTCCGGTGAGCAAATATTTTTTCACCCGTTGCCACCTGCAGTCGGCGTGGTAGAACCAACGCTGCTAGCAGCTGATTCCGATTTGCTTTCTGGCTTGCTACCAGAACTCTTGAAATCCGTGGCATACCAACCACTTCCCTTGAGCTGGAAGCCAGCAGCTGAAAGTTGTTTGCTGAATGTAGGTTTGCCACATGCAGGACATGCGGTCAACGGCATATCGCTGATCTTTTGCATGACATCTTTCTGCACACCACAACTACTGCAACGATATTCGTAAATAGGCATGACACCCCCTGTTATAAATCCAAAAAGGCGCACATTATACCGCAGCCTCACGCCAGATGCCCGACTCCAACCCATCCAGCGCCCACTCGCCGATCCGGTAACGTATCAAGCGCAAGGTGGGGTAACCCACCGCGGCAGTCATGCGGCGTACCTGACGGTTCTTGCCCTCGCGAATAATCAGTTCCAGCCAACTGGTTGGCTTATCTTTACGCTCGCGGATCGGGGGCGTGCGCTGCCATAAGTTTACCGGCTCTTCCATCAATTTTGCCATAGCAGGCAACGTCACAAAACCAGGCAGCTTTACCCCACTCCGCAATTGTGCCAGTGCAGTCTCGCTTGGCTTACCCTCCACTTGCACCCAATAAACCTTGGCCAACTTGTGGAGTGGGTCGGTAATGCGGTGTTGCAACAAACCGTCATCAGTGAGCAACAGCAAGCCTTCACTGTCCGCATCCAGCCGTCCCGCTGGATACAAATCAGGAACCGCGATATAATCCGCAAGCGTTGGATGCAGACCGTCGCGGCTAAACTGACAGATCACGCCATAAGGTTTGTTGAACAACAGAATGCGGCTCATCCGACTTTTCCACTCACTAAAACGATCCATATTACCCCAAGCTTTTCATCGGGGAGCGAAAATACATGACCCAACATATCAAGGTGCCGTCTCAAGGCAAAAAAATTTCCGTTAACAAAGACTACACACTAAATGTGCCAGATCAACCCATCATTCCATTCATTGAGGGTGATGGCACAGGCGTAGACATTACCCCTGTCATGCGACGCGTTGTGGATGAGGCAGTCGCCAAGGCTTACCAAGGTAAACGCCAAATCGCATGGATGGAAGTATTTGCCGGCGAGAAAGCTGTAAGCATCTATGGCAACGATACATGGCTGCCGGATGAGACAGTAGCGGCAGTGCGCGACCATGTTGTGTCCATTAAAGGCCCGCTCACCACCCCTACTTCCGGCGGTATGCGCTCGCTCAATGTAGCGTTGCGTCAGATCCTTGACCTCTATGTATGCCTACGTCCAGTACGCTGGTTCGAGGGCGTTCCTACTCCAGTGACAGCACCTGAAAAAGTGGACATGGTGATCTTCCGTGAAAACACTGAAGATATTTATGCGGGTATTGAATGGGAAGCTGGTTCACCAGAAGCGAAAAAATTAATCCATTTTTTACAAAATGAAATGGGTGTCACGAAAATCCGTTTCCCAGAAACCTCTGCTATCGGCATCAAGCCGGTGTCCACCGAAGGTAGTGAACGTTTAATTCGTCGCGCTATTCAGTATGCCATAGACAATAAGCGCAAGTCCGTTACCCTGGTACATAAGGGCAACATAATGAAGTTCACGGAAGGTGGCTTCAAGAAATGGGGCTATGAACTCGCCAAGAGAGAATTTGGTGGGGTGGAAATAGACGGCGGGCCATGGCTTAAATTGCCCGAAAAATATGGAAGCGGAGGCATCATCATTAAAGACGTAATTGCCGATGCTTTTCTACAGCAGATTTTATTGCGCCCTGCAGAATATGACGTTATCGCCACATTGAATCTCAACGGCGACTACATATCTGATGCGCTGGCAGCAGAAGTCGGCGGTATTGGTATCGCGCCGGGTGCCAATCTGTCTGACAGCATTGCCATGTTTGAAGCCACCCATGGCACCGCACCGAAATATGCTGGCAAAGATTACGTCAATCCCGGCTCATTGATTCTCTCAGCAGAAATGATGCTGCGCCATATCGGCTGGCCGGAAGCCGCCGATCTTATTATCAAGGGCATGAACGGAGCTATCGCCGCCAAGACCGTCACCTATGATTTCGCACGACTGACAAAAGGGGCACAACAAATATCGTGCTCTGCATTCGGCGAAGCCATAGTTAAAAACATGTAAACGACAGTAAGTTGGTTGGGCAAGATCAAGGATTCATCTTGACCTCACCCACTAAAATCAATCAGCTGAAAACGGTGTTTTTAACTTTAAGGTTCTAGAATACAGTGCACTCTCTTGTTTCATCCGTCGACTTAGTCTCATCTTTTTCGAGCGCATATCTGATGCGGGGACATCAATATTATCGTGAGAACAAAGTCTCGGCGCTAGGTATCAGTCAAAATGGAACCTTCATTACTGCGCTTGTCGCAGGTTCAAATAATAATCGCTATCACGTCAATATCCTGCTACAGGCGCAAGCGGAAGGTCATGTATTGGTCAACGGGGAATGCAGTTGCCCAGTAGGCTACAACTGCAAGCATGTTGTCGCAACGCTGATCAAGGCTCAAGTGGGATCCCCACTTGAAGTTCCGCCACCTACTGATAAAACATTGCCGAATGGTACGGACTTGCCATATGAAATTTCCATCTGGCTAAACGAAGTTTCGCGTGCGGCCATGCCTACACTAGGCCGTGATAGCTTGCCCTTGAACGTGTTGCAGCGTTTACTGTATGTCTTGAAATTAAGTGATAGCAAGCCAGCGAGAGTGGAGGTGACATTTTTCACTGCCAGATTGCTCAAGGCCGGTGGGTATGGCAAAAAAACGCTTCATAATTCCGTAGCCAATATCTTTACCGGCTCGGCGCCACCCTATTTTACCAAGCGGGACCAGGGAATAATCGCTGCAATAAACCTGATGCGTGCGACAGGAGGCTATTTAGCTGGTGCGCAGGGTGCCCGTTGGATGACAGAAATGATCACCACTGGCAGGTGCTTCTGGGAAATACCTGATTCCGAACCTCTGTCCTTTGGTGAGAAATGCGTCACGCAACCTGTTTGGACCATGGACACACAGGGAAACCAGCGACTACATGTTGAAACCACCCCACCATCGCAGGTGCTGCCGTTTTCTCCCCCTTGGTATATCAATGAAGTCGCATCAATCTGCGGCGAATTGGATATCGGCCTGCCCGATGAAATTGCTTACGCTCTGGTTAGCGCACCCGCGATTCCATCAGCACTGGCCGGCCGTATCAGTAATGAATTGACACAAACGCTGCCCGGTATAAATGTTCAGCTGCCGCAGGTGCTGCGAGAAAGAATGGTAAGCGATCGGCATCCTGTTCCATGCTTACGTTTTTACACAGTCGCATTGAATCCGCCTCCTTATTTTGGCTCTTTCCACTCTAAAGATGTCCATGACGATGAGCCGAATACACTCGACTTGGTTCGCCTGGAATTCGACTATGGCGGCGTGCGAATTGATGCTATGTCAACCGAAAAATCTATAGCTCAGCGTAGTGGTGATGAATTGTTGCGCATCCATCGTGATGTCGTAGCCGAAGAAAGTTATATCGACGAACTTGCCGATTTGGGATTTTTCTTCGTTGATTTATCAATTTTTTCCGAATTACATAAAAAGCACAATGGTTCTTTTATTCTGGGTGGGGATGACCAAGAGTGGATCAACTTTTGCCTTGCCAACCTCCCCGATTTGCGAGCTGCTGACTGGCAGATCGAAATGGAACCAAGCTTCAATTTTCGTTTCACCGAGATTGAAGACTGGACCGCAACCGTCAATGAAGCCGGTGATAACAATAACTGGTTCGACTTAGAGCTGGGGATTCAGATAGACGGGTTACCCGTCAATTTGCTGCCCGTCTTGCTGGATTTAATTCGCCAGTTTCCAGAACAAATGAGTCTGCAGGCGCTGGCGCAGCTTAGCGCTGAAGGCATGCCGCTCGTAGCACGCCTTGCTGATGGCCGCTTGGTGACGTTACCGATTCCCCGCATACAAAACTTTCTGTCAGTACTTGTGGAGCTTTTCGATAAAGATGCAGTGCATAATTTGGAGCGAATCAAGTTGTCTGCAGTTCAGGCGGGGCGCTTGGCAGAACTGGAAGAGGTTGCAGGTTTGCGCTGGCTGGGCGGCGAGCGTTTACGTGAATTAGGGCGCAAGCTGCGCGATTTCAACGGGATTCAGTTGGTTGCGCCGCCTGCTGGTCTGAAGACCGATTTGCGGGGCTATCAACAAGAAGGGCTTAACTGGCTGCAATTTCTGCGCGAATACGAACTGGCCGGCATCCTGGCTGACGATATGGGGTTGGGTAAAACCGTACAGGCCTTAGCCCATCTTCTGGTAGAAAAAGAATCCGGCCGCATGAACCTTCCCAGCCTGGTGGTCGCACCCACCAGCCTGATGTTCAACTGGCTGCGGGAGGCAGAGCGTTTTGCGCCGGATTTACGCGTATTGGTATTGCAGGGCCAATTGCGCAAGCAACATTTCGAATCTATCGGGTCTTATGACTTAGTACTCACCACCTATCCCTTGCTGCCACGCGATAAAGAAGTGTTAATTGGACAAGAATTCCATTTACTAATCCTTGATGAAGGTCATATCATCAAAAACCCAAAGTCGCAAGCCACTCAAATTGTGCATCAAATCAAAGCGCGTCATAGGCTAGCGCTCACTGGCACACCGATGGAAAATCACCTTGGTGAATTGTGGTCGCTATTTCATTTTCTACTTCCAGGATTATTGGGCGATGACAAAAATTTTCGTAAGCTGTTCCGTACGCCCATCGAAAAGCAAGGTGACAATACCCGGCGCGCATTACTGTCACGCCGCATTGCCCCATTCCTGCTACGCCGCACTAAAGCACAGGTAGCCAAAGAATTACCACCCAAAACAGAAATTATTCGCTCCTGCGAACTATCCGGCGCTCAGCGCGACTTATACGAAACTATCCGGGTAGCCATGCACGAAAAGATACGCTTGGAAATCGACAAGAAAGGCATGAGTCGCAGTCATATTATTATTCTTGATGCACTGCTTAAATTGCGTCAAACCTGTTGTGATCCACGCCTGCTTAAATTGCCTGCCGCGAAGCACGTAACACATTCAGCAAAACTGGAGCTCCTTATGTCCTTGCTGCCCGATATGGTGGAAGAAGGACGGAGCATCCTGTTGTTCTCCCAATTCACATCAATGTTGGCATTGATCGAATTAGAACTTGTTAAATTTAACTTGCCCTATGTCAAACTTACCGGAGACACTCGCGATCGCGCTACACCTGTACAACGATTTCAGAGCGGAGAAGTGCCCATCTTCCTGATCAGTCTCAAAGCAGGCGGTGTAGGACTGAACCTCACTACCGCCGACACTGTCATTCATTACGATCCATGGTGGAACCCTGCGGTAGAAAATCAGGCTACTGATCGCGCCCATCGCATAGGCCAGGAAAACCCAGTTTTCGTTTACAAGCTGATCACTGAAGGCACAGTGGAAGAAAAAATTGTTGCCATGCAGGAGAGAAAACGTGACTTGGCGCAAAGTATTCTGGATGATCACGGAGAAGCCATCGCCCCTCTTTCCACACAAGAGTTGGCAATGCTATTCGAGCCGCTGCAAACAATATAGATTCGTTCTGCGAATGATATTTAATGATTTTAAATGAA
>CAIRGS010000055.1 GCA_903878125.1 uncultured Nitrosomonadales bacterium
GCTGATATATAATTTCTGGCTTGGCCCGGTAGCTCAGTCGGTAGAGCAGAGGATTGAAAATCCTTGTGTCGGTGGTTCGATTCCGCCCCAGGCCACCAGATTTAACGCCGCAGTTCGCAAGGATTGCGGCGTTTTTCTTTGTGCGGCTTGTTTAATGACCCGCAAGGCCAACATCAGTCGAAGCCTTGCATCACTCATCACCGCACAGCCCCCAGCCATTTGCCTGAGAGACGGTGAAGTTGTCATCTACCGCCGCACACGCAGTCTGCTTTACCAATGTCGCTACAAACTAGCCGACGGCGCTTGGCACAGGCAGACCACAGGCTAAGCCAGCCTAGAACACGCCATTGCCCGTGCCTGCGATATCTACGATGAAGCTAGATACCGACAGCGGTTGGGCTTAGTACACCAAGCACACTCTTTTGCACAACTTGCCCAGCTTGTGGTGGCAGAGCTGCGACAGCAAATCGATGCGGGCAGTGGCAAAACTGCTTACCACTCGAATGTCAGCTGTATCGAACCTCTTACAATAAAATTTTAGCAATATCGCAGAAAGAGCGGTACAGTGATTAACATTCATAAACACAAATGATGGAGATTGAGATGAAAGAAATCGTTAAAAAGTTTGTATGTTGCGCAACGATCGTTGCGTTTTTAGGTGGTTGTGCGACAGCTGGTAAGGATGTGGCTTCAACTTATGTTTCACCTATTCAGTACTCGAACTACGACTGTGACCAACTGCGTCAAGAGTTGGCACGCATCAATGGTCGGGTAGGACAGCTGACTGGCCGGCTTGATGAGGCAGCCACTAATGACAAAGCGATTGTGGGTGTTGGAATGCTTTTGTTTTGGCCCGCACTTTTCGCACTTGGTGGCACCAAACAGCAAGAAGCGGAGCTTTCTCGTTTGAAGGGCGAATACGAAGCACTCCAAACTGCTAGCACTAACAAAAAATGTAGCTAAGGCAAGCAATGAAAAAAATAGTAGCAATATTCTCAGTCGTCTTATTGGCTGGGTGTGCTACGCCCGCAGCGGTTGAGCAGATGGCAGTTTCTTTGCCTATTACTCAAACCAACCCAGCACTTAAAAATAGCGTGGCAGTAGCAGAGGTAACTGGCGGTAGAGATACAAATCCAATGTGGACCTCGCAAGTGTCGAGTGATGCTTTTAGGCGTGCGCTCGAACAATCACTTGAGAGTGCGGGAATGTTCAGCAAGATTATTGCCGGCAGTAAGTATCAACTCACATCAGATTTAACCCGACTTGACCAGCCGATGATTGGCTTCGATATGACGGTTGGCTCATCAGTTCGATACTCTCTCATTGAAACTCAGAGCCGCAAAGAAGTCTATGCTCGAGTGATTCAGATTAGCTATACGGCGAAAATGTCAGATGCCTTTATTGGCTCACAGCGATTGAAGCTTGCCAATGAAGGGTCTGTAAAGGCCAACATCGAAGCATTTATCAAAGATTTGATAGCCTTAAAGCTTCCGTGATCAAGCAACAAAGCCTCACATAGGGGCTTTGTTGTTTTTGGTAACTTACTTCTTCGCCGCTGCTTGCTGCAAAAGCGCTTTGTCGGGCTGTTCTCTTTGCCAATCCCAGCACGCGCGACACTTATAGTGAATGCACTTGGGTCGTGAGTAAGCACCTTCGCGCTACTAACCCTTAGTGCCAAGTCCGCAATAGCGTCATAAATCTGCCGTCCAGCATGCAAGCCGATGGGCATCTTTGCGGTAATGATTGCGCGGCACTGCAGGTTGCCGACAGCGGCGATGGCCGCTAAGCTGCCGGCCTAACTTACCGCTTGGTCAACGCAGCCACATCATTCAGAAATTTGGTGCGGGCTGCAGGCGTTCCACCAACCCAAGCAAAGCGATGGTCGCTTTCCCCATAGGTGATCATTCTCTTGTTGATCGGGCCGCTGAAAACCCCATGAGCTGTATCTTCGAGCCACCAGAGATCAATGTCGGCCCCTTTGGCCTTTTGAGCTTGATACCAATCAATAGGCTTGGGATTGACACTCGAGTAGGGATTTAATGGATTACAGGTGATCGAGTTCCCTTTTGGATGATTAAATCGGACAACGTTTCCGGCGCAGCTTTCTTGGCGCAGCCATATGAACTCGTCGATTGATCGACCTGCATAGTTGTCGAGCTTTCCGAACACCATTTTGAGTGGTGCTTTTAGCTCGTCTGGTAGCCCCAGGCCCAAGCTTGGCGCACCTTCTGCAATTAGGGCAATGACATATTTAGGGTCCAC
>CAIRGS010000056.1 GCA_903878125.1 uncultured Nitrosomonadales bacterium
AGTGATTTGCCGGTAACCAATGTCAATTGGTTTGATGCGCAAGACTATGTGCGTTGGCTATCGACCCAGACCGGCCATACCTACCGTTTACTGACTGAGGCTGAATGGGAATACGCATGTCGTGCAGGGTCAGTGACTGAATACTACTGGGGTGATGAGATAGGCCATAACAATTGTAATTGTCAAGACAGCGAAAGTGAGTGGAGCTGTAAAAGTGCCTCGCCCGTGGGCAGTTTTAAACCTAACACTTTTGGCCTGTATGACATGCTGGGAAACGCATGGGAATGGGTGGAAGATCCATGGCATGAAAATTACGAAGGGGCTCCGGACGACGGAACGGCTTGGATGTCCGAAGGCAACCGGCAGTGGCGCGTGTTACGCGGGGGTTGTTGGGATAGCGATCCGCGGGACGCGCGCTCTCCCCTTCGCTTATGGATTGAACCTTCAATCCGGAATTACGGGATTGGCTTTCGTATTGCCAGGACGCTGTAATGAAACGGCGACTTAGTTATTGAGTTTTAATCTGCACTTCTCCTCTGCTTTTGACATTGGATTACACCAAGTAACAACGTAAATAGGGAAGCCGTCCGAAGGAACTTAATCTGGACGGAGATGCTCTACTCTGGTTTATCGTGTCCAGTATATTGCCTTGTCTGATAAGGTAATACGGTGATCGCTATTAATATGAGAAATCTGCAAGGGAGATGATTGGGTGATTGATCAGGAAGAGCAAAAACATCAGGAAGTCGAGCACAGTCAAGTAGCCACTTTGCTGCTGGAGACAGACATGGACTGTCTCCTCACGGTCGATGGCGAGGATCAGGGTATGCTTGAAAGAGATTGCCCCCGCAGCTTCCTTTTGCCGTTGGGCTACCCTCTTATTCATGCAGCTACGCAAGATGGCTTGGTGGGAAAAGAATGGGTGCAGCCGCTATATCGGGAAGAAGATGTCGTGCATTGCATCCATCTGGCGGAAGAGCACGCCCAGGCACGAATAAAACTTGAAGAGGAAATGCGGGAGCCGCTGGGTATAGAGTGTTTGTCGGTGGAGCAGATACGGCAGGAACAACTCGAAGCGGCGAAAAAGGCGGGGCTTGCCCCGGAGTTCCGTGATGGGCCGGATAATCCCGAAATGGTGGTGATACCGGCGGGCAGTTATCGAATGGGCGAGGTATCTGATAAACATAAAGTCACCATTACTCGTTCTTTTGCCGTAGGCAAATATCTAGTTACGGTGGAGGAATGGAGAAGATACGTTGAGTCGAAGAGCGTTGTTAGCAATGAACCGATGAGCGTTTATTTTGGCGCACCGGGTGATGGCAGTGAAGTGAAGCCTTACGTCGAGCCGGAAGACCCTCCCCATTGCCCCTCTGATAATGGATGGATAGGTGCCACACTGCCAGTCACTAACGTCAGTTGGTTTGATGCGCAGGATTATGCGCGTTGGCTAACTGCCCAGACTGGCCAGACCTACCGCTTGCTAACCGAATCGGAATGGGAATACGTTTGCCGCGCTGGCTCTGTGACAGAGCATTACTGGGGTGATGAAATAGGCGATAACAACTGCAACTGCCAAGATAGCGGGAGCAAATGGAGTTGTAAACGTGCTTCGCGAGTAGAAAATTTCGCACCTAACGTTTTCGGCGTGCACGATATGTTGGGAAATGTGTGGGAATGGGTGGAGGATCATTGGCATAATAATTACGAGGGGGCCCCGCCGGACGAGACAGCCTGGACGTATGGCGGTAACCAGCAGGGACGTGTGGTACGCGGCGGTTCTTGGGATTGCAGTCCGAAACTTGCACGATGCGCTAGTCGCGCTCGAGCCGTAACGTCAAGCCGATACGACGATTTTGGTTTCCGTATTGCCAGCACATTGGATGAGCCAACCGTTTAACTGATTTCCTCCTGATTTTGACCCTTCCGATATTTAAACTTACTTTGAGTGACGAACAATAGAGGGCAATCTCAATTTAATCTTGGTGTGATAACGGATATTTCGCTTTTGTATCGTCTCAGAAGACTGCACTGCCAGCAAAGGCTGACTGGGTTTCCATCATCAAAGTTAGTGGTAGGTGGCGAGAGGTGATTGGGTGACTAATATGGAAGAACAAAAACCGCAGAAAATTGAGCGCAGTCGTGAAGCTATCTTGCTACTCAAGACCGACATGAACTGCCGCCTTATGGTGAATAGCGATAACCATGGCGCACTGCAGAAAAATACTCCCCTTAGTATCGTGCTACCTTTGGGTAGTCATCTTATCAACGTCATCACGCAAGATGGTCTGCTGGAGAGGGAGTGGACGCAGGATTTAAACCACGAAGAGCAGGTTGTCTACTTGATTCAACTGCAAGAAGAGTATGCCCGGCTACAAGCAAAACGTGAAGAAGAAGTGGGCGAGCCGCTGGGCATAGAATGTTGGTCGCTGGATCAGATACAACAAGAGCAAATGGCGGCGGCAACCGAAGTCGGGCTTGCCAAAGTTTTCCGCGATGGGCCGGATGCTCCCGAAATGGTGGTGATACCGGCAGGTAGCTATCGCAGGGGGGAAGCATTTAATAAATATAAGGTTACCATTACGCACCCTTTTGCAATGGGCAAATATCCCGTTACGGTAGCGGAATGGAAGTGTTATGTCGAAAAGGGCGAGATATCCTATTTGCCATCGGATAATGATTGGGCGGGCGATAATTTGCCGGTGACCAATGTTAGTTGGTTTGACGCGCAGAATTACGCGCGCTGGTTATCAACCCAGACGGGCAAGACCTATCGCTTGTTGTCTGAAGCGGAATGGGAATACGCGTGCCGTGCCGGGTCAGTGACGGAATATTATTGGGGTGATGAGATAGGGATTAACAACTGCAACTGTCAAGACAGCGGAAGTGAATGGAGTCGTAAACGTGCCTCGCCAGTGGGTAGCTTTACTCCCAACGTTTTTGGTCTGCATGACATGCTGGGAAACGTATGGGAATGGTTGGAGGACATATGGCATGATAATTACGAAGGAGCTCCGGCCGATGGGAACCCTTGGTCGTCTGGTGGTAACCAGCTGGGTCGCGTGATGCGCGGCGGTTCTTGGAGTAGCTTTCCAAGGTACGCGCGCTGTGCCCATCGTCATGGGAGTGTGCCGGCAATAAGGAATTTTAATTTCGGCCTTCGTCTCGCCAGGACGCTGCCGTAAACGGCAGTTAAAATTCATTGAATGGTATTTTCAAAAAATCTAAATCTGCGAACATCTGCGTAGCAGATTTGTGTAACAGATTCTTGTAAATTTTTCTCGCGTTTTGGATTTAGAGGTGCTCCTGAACCTCTATCATTTCCTCTTTGATTCTTTTAACACTGGATGGCATTAATGAGTAACGAACAACACGAAGATCATCTCAAGAATTCAAATTTCGGCGGCGAGTCTCCTGTTAATACAGCCGCTACGCCCAAGCAGGTTGCGCTGTTGCTCGAGTCCGACATGGACTGCTTTCTCACGGTAAATGGCGACGACCAGGGCCAGCTGGATAAAAACACACCCCGACGTTTTTTTCTGCCTGCAGGTAGCAATCTTATCAATGCCATCACGCAAGATGGCCTAGTGGAAAAGGAATGGGTGCAGGCATCTGATAATGAAGAGGTCGCCAATCTCATCTATCTGGCGGAGGAGCATGCACAGGCCCTGGCAAAGCTTAGGGAGCAGAAGGAAGAGCTGAGTGGACCGCTAGGCATAGAGTGCTGGTCGGTAGAACAAATTCAACTGGAACAAATGGCGGCGGCAACCGAAGTCGGGCTTGCCAAAGTTTTCCGCGATGGGCCGGATGCACCCGAGATGGTGGTGATACCGGCAGGCAGTTATCGTATGGGCGAAGTATCCAACAAACATAAGGTTGCCATTGCTCGCCCTTTTGCAGTAGGAAAATACCTGGTCACAATGGCGGAGTGGAAACGTTTCGTCGTGTCCGGCGAGACGACCTATTCCCCTGCGGATAATGGGTGGGTGGGTGACAATCTGCCAGTGACCAATGTTAATTTTATTCACGCGCGAGCCTATGTGCGCTGGCTATCTGCGCAGACGGGCAAGAACTACCGCTTGTTGTCTGAAGCGGAATGGGAATATGCGTGCCGTGCCGGGTCGGTGACGGAATATTACTGGGGTGATGAGCTTGGTAAAAACAACTGTAACTGCCAAGATAGCAAAAGCGAATGGAGTTGCAAGCGTGCTTCGCCAGTAGGTAGTTTTGCGCCTAACGCATTGGGCTTGCATGACATGCTGGGAAACGTGTGGGAATGGGTGGAGGATGCATGGCATGATACCTACAGGGGGGCTCCGGCAGATGGTAAGGCTTGGTCGTCTGACGGTGCAATAAGCACCCTAGGCAATCAGGAATGGCGAGTGCTGCGCGGCGGTTCCTGGATGATTGATCCGAGGGACGTGCGCTCCGCCGTTCGCTTCATGAGCGACCAGTCGAGCCGTAACGCTTACACAGGTTTCCGTGTTGCTAGGACATTGGCATGAGGTTGTAGCTTGCTTTATCGAATAAAGCAGAATATTAAAATTCAATCATATCAAAATCTTCCTTACGCGCCCCGCATTCCGGGCAAGTCCAGTTAATAGGCACATCTGCCCAGCGCGTGCCGGGCAAGATGCCGTCTTCCGGGGAGCCAGTGGCTTCGTCGTATAGCCAGCCGCAAATCAGGCACATATAGGTTTTATATTCAGGGTTCGGGGTCATGGCGAGTAATTTCGGTTAAAATTGCACCTTCTTTTCACATTTTACAATGACACTTACTGCCATGTCTGACATCTTGCCTATTGTCCTTACTTTTGGTGCTACTGATCCCAGCGGGGGCGCAGGTTTGCAGGCTGATATTCTGACTATTGCCAGCATGGGGTGTCACCCCCTGACCGTTGTGACGGCAATCACGGTACAGGATACCGGTGGGGTAGATGACATATTGCCAATTGACGCTGAGTGGGTATCTGATCAGGCGCGCGCAGTACTGGAAGACATGCCCGTGGCGGCATTCAAAATCGGCCTGCTGGGCAGCGTAGAGAATATTGCCGCTATTGCTGAAGTGATATCAGATTATCCCGATATTCCGTTGGTATTTGACCCGGTGCTGGCATCCGGTCGCGGCGATGAACTAACCGATGAGGACATGTTGGATGCGCTTCGTGAACTGTTATTGCCGCAGACCACTATCCTGACGCCGAATAGCATAGAGGCACGCCGCCTCATTCAAGATGAGGATAATGACGAAGATAATCCCGACTTGGCCGAGTGTGCCAAGCGCATCGTGCAGCTCGGTTGTGAATATGTGCTGGTGACGGGCACACACGAGCATACGCCAAAGGTGATTAACACTCTTTACGGCGAGAGCGGCATAGTTCGGAGCGATAGCTGGGCGCGCCTGTCAGGCATTTACCATGGCTCCGGCTGTACACTGGCCTCGGCGATTACCGCGTTGCTGGCAAACGGTCTGTCGATGAATGAAGCGGTGAAAGAGGCTCAGGAGTTCACTTGGCAGGCATTGAAATATGCCTTCCGACCCGGCATGGGACAGCACATTCCAGATCGTTTATTTTGGGCTCGTGATGACGACGAGGATGAATCCAGCGTACGCCATTAAAGGCGTTTATGCTGTTACGCCAGATTGTGCTAATACCACAGATTTGCTGAATCGCGTTCGGCTAGCGCTGACTGGCCAGGTAGGGATTCTGCAGTATCGCAATAAATCAGCAAATATTGCGCAGCGATTGGAACAGGCTAACGCCTTACGCAAACTGACGCGTGAATTTGCCACAACATTTATTGTAAATGACGATATACAACTGGCGGCGCAAGTGGATGCGGATGGTGTGCATTTAGGCGCAGCAGATGATAGCGTTGATACGGCGCGTGCCGCACTGGGAATACATAAAATCATCGGCGTTTCTTGCTATAACCGTCTGTCACTGGCTCATGATGCAGTTCATGCAGGTGCGGATTACGTGGCATTCGGAGCATTTTTCCCTTCGACCACAAAGCCTAACGCTGAAGTGGCCGATATTGAATTATTACAGCAGGCGAGTGTCGAACTTGCCGTGCCACTGGTAGCAATAGGTGGCATCACCCTGCACAATGCCGCATCGTTAGCGCACGCCGGTGCAGATGCGCTGGCGGTGATTTCGGCTTTATTTGATGCGGAGGACATAATGGCGACAGCAAAAAAACTGTCCAAGTTGTTTTATTCAAATTGATTGCTTATTGGAAGCCTCACTCGCTAGTGGGAATATCCTTGATGTACAAAAAAATCGTATTTGCGTTCTTGGGAATTCTTTTGTTTGTCTTGGCAGGGTTCGCTTACCCCAAGAGTGGAGACCCAGCTCCGGCACCTGTTCCTGAAGCCTCGGTTTCAGTTCCCATTGAGGGGACGCAGGATACGACGGGGTTTCCTGCTGCGCTGGTGGGTGGGCAGTTTGAATATGCTGTGCAACGAGGCGATTCTCTGACCAGCATCAGCGCCCGTTTTGGTATAGAGCTGACCGCTCTTGTACAGATGAATGGGATAAAAAAAGGCGCAATGTTACAACAGGATCAGCTGTTGCAGATTGATAACCGCCATATCATTCCGGAACGGTTGACGGATGGCATATTGATTAACCTGCCGCAGCGGATGCTGTATTATTTTCAAGCAGGCAAGCTTATGGTTCATTATCCAGTGGGCCTCGGGCGTCCGAGCTGGCCAACACCAATGGGCAGCTTCAATGTAATTGATATCCAGGAAAACAAGACATGGTATGTGCCCAAGTCAATCCAGGAAGAGATGCGGCGAGAAGGGAAGGCTGTACTGACCCAAGTGCCACCAGGGTCGGAGAATCCATTGGGCAAACACTGGCTTGGCCTTAGCCTTTCGGAAATTGGTATTCACGGCACCATCGCACCGGCGAGTATCTATTATTTCCGGAGTCATGGTTGCATTCGTGTGCATCCAGATGACATTGCCATACTTTTTCAGCAGGTACGCAAAAATTTGCCCGGCAAGATCATTTATGTTCCTGTATTGCTGGTGCGCCTTAAGGATGGCCGTATTTTTCTTGAAGTGAATCGGGACGTTTATAAAAAGAGTATTGATCCAATAATCATTGTAGAGAACTCAGCCCGGATCCAAGGACTTGGTGATAGGGTAGACTGGAAAAAAGTGAAAGAAGTCATTCAACTGAAAGAAGGGCTGGCTCGTGAAGTGGGATTGCCAGCTCCTATTCCAAATGGAGGTATTCCATGAAAGTCACAATAAAAGACAAAAGCCGTCGTCAATTTCTAAAATTAGGGATGCTGGTCGCCGCAACTGGATTGTCTCCTTTCCCGGCGCATGCCACACTGCGCGATGTTGCTGCCAGAGAACGGTCATTAGCCTTTTATAACACGCATACTGGGGAAAGTATGCAAACTGTTTATTGGGCAGAGGGTGGCTATATCCCCCAAGCCTTGGTTGATATCAATCATGTGCTGCGTGACCACCGAAATAACGAAATAAAAAACATGTCCCCTGCATTGCTTGATTTGCTCTATGGCATCAACGGCATGATTGGGGCTCGCCAACCTTTTCATATTATTTCCGGATATCGCTCGCCTGCCACCAATGCCAAGCTCGCAGAGAACAGCAGTGGTGTGGCCAAGCACAGTATGCATCTGGACGGTAAGGCGATTGATATCCGTGTTCCCGGGCATGATCTTGTCCAAGTGCGTCGTGCGGCATTTATGCTACACGGCGGCGGCGTTGGCTATTATCCTGGCTCAGATTTTGTCCATGTTGATGTGGGTAGGGTACGGCAATGGCAGGGTTGACCAATTTCATGAGCGAATTGTGAGCGATTCGGGCCGGAACACGAAGTCAATAAAAGCGGGCACATGTGATTTTTGGATGCGATTTCACTGTGCCAACGCCATTGCTTTCTGAAAATACTTGAATGCCTCGTCTGATTGCTGCAATTTCTCAGACAAATGGCCGAGAGCTATATACGCAGCGCTGCTGGTTGCAATGCTGTTGCTGGCATCCAGATAGTTCTGCGCTTTGCTCCACAACTCTTGATGCAAACACAGCTTCCCCAGCACCAGCAGCAATCCGGCATCGTCAGGATGCTGCTTAAGCCAACGCTCTGCCTGTTCAATTCGGTTCCCCGCTTCGCCCGTCAAGCATTCCCCGTATAGCATTACTAAGTCGCTATCCCATTCCATGTTCAGCCGGTTAGTTAAAATCTGCTGCGCGCTGCGACAATCCCCTTGATGGATGAGAGCACGTACAGCTGTCGCTACAACTTTAGGACGCTTTCTGAATTCGCTAGGGGTGCTTTTCCAAATGGCAAGTAACGCTGGAGCGTCCAGCGTGTGTGCGCGAATTTTTTCCAGCCAGGCTTGCTGGCGTATCTGCGCCGCAGCGGCGTCATCCATTGCACTGCGCTTTTTCAACTGATCTACAATGTCTAGCACCGCATCCCAATTTCGCGCCTGTTGCTGCGCCCTAAGTTCAAGATGAAGCGCGCCGACATGCCCTCTTACCCCTCGCGCGCGCAATTTTTTCAGCGATTTAAGCGCTGCTTGAGGTTGATGCTGATCGAGATTAAACTTGGCTTGTGCCATCAAACGCATGGTGGATAAACCTGCAGACTGATTTTCGGCAGTAGTCAGGTAAGCGTCTCGCCTGTCGAATTCACGCAACTCATGCGCTGCACGTGCTGCAATGACAGGGTTGAGGCTGGAGCTTTCACCTAACTCCATCGCGCGCACCGCAGCCTTTTCCGCCACCGCATAGCGCCCTTCGAAGAACGCGTCAAGCGCTTCCATCATGGCTGAGCGTCCTTTGCTGTGAGCACGTTCAAGGCGGAACTGACGCACGTAAGCGGGGAGTCGAATGGCGGACAGGGCCAAGCGCACGGCGAAATATCCCAGCACGAACAGGGTTAACAGCATCAGCAAAAACAGGGTGAGCGATATCTCAATACGATAGGGCGGATACACTAGCAGCAAGTAGCCGGGATTATGTGCTGCCAACTTCAGCGCCACGGCTAGCGAGAATAATCCCAGTAGCCACACCAGGAATTTCATCGTGATCCCTTGCCGAGCGAAGAACGATAGTTACGCGCGGCTTCCAGGCTTGCACTGATATCCGGCAGTTCAATGTTTATGTTGGACTCCCGCAGTTTCTGCAAAGTGGTTACAGCTAGCGCACCGCTGGGGGATTTAACATCAAAATAACGTACTGTCCAATCCTGCACCGATTGCAGATCATGTTTAAAGCTCTTTTCGTCGCGCGACAATAAGCCAAGGCGCGCGGACAGTAAACGCAACTTCAAATTTTCACGTAAAAAGAAAGTTTGCGTTGGCGGCAGGAGCGGCAACTCATGCTTTTGCATATTTTCGACCCGCACCAAGCGCTTCATGTCTTCCCAGACTTCGCGTAATAGCCTCCGCCATGCACCCTCGTCACGCACCGGTGTGGTTACCGCGACATTTTTCCACTGTGGCACAGTAGCAATGTCCTGTACCAACGGCAAGGTGTCTACTTCAGCGATGAGATTGTCGAGGCGAAACTTGATATCTTGCACATTTACAGCTGGCAACGAACGCAACTTGTCAATGTCGCGATTAATAGTCTTACGCAATCCATTCAAGGCGGCACGATCCATGCGCTTAAGGCGATCATCGGCCTGTTGCATGGCGATTAACGCCGCCTTCACATTGGCAGAAAGTTGCAATTGCTGTCCAGCGATCAGCAGCAACTGCTCCACTTCAGCCAGAACCGTCTCATCCCGGCTACTGGACAGATCTTGGTATAGCGACTCCAGCGCAGCACGCTGATTTTGGGCTTCGGCAGCACGGGCTTCCAGTACGCTCACTTTGACAGACAATTCGCGCATGGATTCCTGCACTTTTGTCATTAACACTTGGCTGGCCTTGTTGTTGCCGTCCATGTCGGTCAAGCGGCGCGCCAAATCCTGTTGCATATTATTTATCTGGAGGTGAGTGTCAAACCACTGCCATAGAAACACTACCAGCACCACGGCCAACACCATTTGCATAACACTCATGCGCGAAATGATATTTTCCACGCGATTATGTGCCGAAACGGCAGGCGCTATTAAAGCTTCCGGCATAACAGTATTGACTGGTTCGGAGGGCGGCGCTTGCTTGGTCATAGCTTATTACCAATTTTGTTTGAAGGATGAGTCTTCGCCCATGCTATCAAACCTGATATCAAACCGTCATCCCCTTCATCAGTCTGCATCACCTCGCTCCAACCCTGCTTATTCGCAGTTTCGGCAATGCGTGCATGCGGTACGAATAATGGCACAGCGGCAAGCCGTTTTTTCGTCACATTATCCAGCATGTCCCACAAATAACCCAAAGCCTCGCTGCTGGTCACAGTAATGGCATCCGGGTTGGCAGCAAACAACAGGGTGGCATCTTGATGCGGCCTGGCACGCTGGTAGCACGTGACGTACTCGACCTTGGCACCACGCGCTTTAAGGGTATCGCCCAATAATTCACGTCCGCCATTGCCGCGAAAAATCACCACGTGCCAGCCTGTGATCTGGTTCAATTCGGGCAGCGCCAGCAAGGCTTCGCTATCGAAACGATCCTGTGGCGCGATGATATTTTTTACACCGTAATCACCCAGTGCGCGAACACTGCCTTGTCCTACCGTCGCAATTTTCAAGGTCGCGGGCAACGCATTATAAGGAACAAAATTGTGAGAGCTAAGCTGACTAGCGGAGGTAAGTTTGCTTGCAGTAATAATCGCTTCCATGCCATAACGCACGGCATTGGGACTAATAAAAATGGCAAGATTGAATTCGTGCAGACGGGCGATAAGTGCGTGCAAAGACTGCGAGTCAAGCACCGGGCTGACTTCCAACAGGGGAAATAGAATTGCTCGTCCACCAGCCTGTGCTATGCGTTGTGCCAAATTCGTCGCCTGCTCGCGTGGGCGGGTCACCGCTATGCTCAATCCGGCTAGAGGCTGCTGTTGCATCATGTCAAAATAAATTTTGTTTTATCACAAAGATACAGCGGTAGTGAATTGTTGTGCCGAATCTCATAGAGCTGCAAGAATTTCATCCGCGCCCTGTGCACGCAATGCTTGTGCCACGGCATTACCCAATGCTTCCGGGTCGGCAGCTGTACCACTTAGTTCGGCATGCGCCATGCGCTTACCATCCGGGCTGCCGACAAAACCTCGCAAGCGCAATTCATTGCCAACTATTTCTGCAAAACCACCTAGCGGTACCTGGCAGCTACCTGCCAGCGCACGGCTCAAGGCACGTTCCGCCCGCACACAAATAGCGGTGTCCGCGTGGTGGAGTGGACGCAGCAGCACTTCCAGGTCAGGGCGGGAAACAAGACATTCAATGCCAAGCGCACCCTGCCCCACTGCCGGCAGGCTGTTCTCAGGAGAAATTAAATCGCGGATACGATCGCCTAAGCCCAAACGCTTCAAACCCGCAGCGGCGAGAATGACGGCGGCGTATTTGCCTTCATCCAGTTTGCGCAAACGGGTCTGCACATTACCTCGCAATGACTCAATTTTCAGATGGGGGAAACGTGCACGCAACTGACTTTCACGGCGTAAGCTCGACGTGCCTACTACACTGCCCGGCGGTAGTGATTCGAGATTGGCATGGAGGTTGGAAACAAAGGCATCGCGCGCATCTTCACGCTTGTCAATGCAGGCCAACATAAATCCCTGTGGCAAATGCATGGGCATATCCTTCAGCGAGTGCACCGCAATATCAGCGCGCCCATCTTCCAGCGCAGTCTCAAGCTCTTTTACGAATAAACCCTTGCCACCGATTTTAGACAGCGTTACATCAAGAATTTGATCGCCTTGCGTGGTCATGCCCAATATGCTGATTTCGGTTTGTTGGTATAATGCACTTAGCCGATCACGGATGAATTCTGCCTGCCACATTGCCAACGCGCTTTCACGCGATACGATGACCAGTTTTGCGGGGGCGGCTTGCGCCTGAGATACGTGATTCATTGGTTTTCCTGAATCTTTAGTTGTAAATCCGATTGCGCCGCATTCTAACATGAGCCTATTGCGCGCGCGTTATACCGTATGCTGTAGAAGACACCTGTTTTAGAAGATAAATACCATGAATTTGCTCGCCACGCCTGCCGATATATTATTTAAAGACATGCCATTGCGCGAAGACATTCGCCTGCTTGGACGTATCCTTGGTGACACCTTGCGCGAGCAGGAGGGCGAAAAAACCTTTGATTTGGTCGAGAACGTGCGGCGTTGTGCAGTGCATTTCCGCAAGACCCAGGACGAGCGCGATCGCGATCAACTGGAACAAATCCTGGATGCATTATCACCACGCGACACCTTGTCCGTAGTTCGTGCCTTCAGTTATTTCTCGCAATTATCCAACATTGCTGAAGATCTGCATCATAACCGTCGTCGTCGCGCGCATCTCAATGCTGGTTCACCGCCACAAGAGGGAAGTGTGCAACTTGCTCTTGATCGTACCCAGGAAAAGCATATTTCTGCCGAGACCATGCAGGCTTTTTTCAACAAGGCGCTGATTTCACCAGTGCTCACCGCACACCCGACCGAGGTACAACGAAAGAGCATCCTCGACTGCCAGCTCATCATCGCCAGTCTGCTATCAGATCGCGATAGGATTGATATGACGCCGGACGAACTTGCCGACAATGAGGAAGCACTGCGCCGCTTCGTGCTGATCCTGTGGCATACGCGCATGTTGCGCACATCAAAACTAACAGTGCCAGATGAAGTAAAGAATGGCCTGGCCTATTATCGCTATACCTTCTTCAGTGAAATCCCCAAGATTTATTCCAGTTTGGAAAAGCAGATAGAAGTGTGTTTCGGCAAGCGCCTGCGCATTCCACCATTTCTGCGCATCGGCAGCTGGATCGGAGGCGACCGCGATGGTAATCCATTTGTCACGCACCAAGTCATGCTGGATGCAGCAATGCGGCATTCGGCTACAGCACTGGAATACTATCTGACGGAAACTCATCTGCTAGGTACGCGGCTCAGTCTGTCTACCCGGCTGGTAAAAGTCAGCCAGGAATTGGAGGCGTTTGCCGCGCAATCGCCGGACAAAGCGGTAAGCCGCGAAGATGAACCCTATCGTCGCGTGCTGATTGCCATCTACTCGCGTTTGGTGGCTACGACCGAACAACTCGGGCACCACGTCAAGCACCTGCGTGCCGTTGGCCGGGATGCAAAACCTTACGCTAATGCGCAAGAATATATAGCCGATCTTGATATCATCATTCACTCTCTGGAACAACATGGCGCGTTGTATCTGGCACGCGGACGGGTGGCTTACCTGCGCCGCGCCGTCGAGGTATTTGGCTTCCATCTCGCACCGCTGGATATGCGTCAGCATAGTGGCGTGCATGAACAGGTAGTGAGTGAATTACTCGCCAAGGCGGGTGAAACCAATTACCCCAAGCTGGATGAGGCGGGCCGCCGCAGCGCCCTGATCAAGGAATTGCAGGCAGGCAAGACATTGGTCAGCGATTTGGAACAGTTCTCTGAGATTGTTCAAAGTGAGCTGCGCCTGATGCAAGTGGCCGCAAAAATTCACCAACGCTTTGGTCAGGTCGCATTGCCCAACTACATCATTTCTAAAACTGATGCTGTAAGCGACTTGCTCGAAGTGGCTCTAATGCTGCAACAGGTCGGCTTGCTGGGCGGTTGTCATGAGCTCCACCTCAATATCGTTCCGCTCTTCGAGACGATCGCCGATTTGCGCATTTGCGGCGTGATCATGAATGAATTATTTTCTATTCCGCTCTATCGCGAATTGTTAAAGAGCCGCGGCAATACACAGGAAGTAATGCTGGGTTATTCCGACAGCAACAAAGATGGCGGTTACCTTACTGCCAATTGGGAACTATATAAGGCTGAACTCGAGCTGGTTAGGGTATTCGAAAATCATGGCGTTGAATTGCGTCTTTTTCATGGCCGAGGCGGCACAGTGGGGCGCGGTGGTGGCCCGAGCTATGAGGCCATCCTGGCGCAGCCGCCGGGCAGCGTAAACGCTCAAATTCGGATCACCGAACAGGGCGAAGTCATCGCCAGCAAATACTCCGACCCTGAGATCGGACGGCGCAATCTTGAAATTCTCATCGCTGCCACCATGGAAGCCACATTACTGAATCACCACGGTGATCATCATGACAGTCCGATGCCGGAATACCTCCGCATTGCGGAAGCGCTCAGCCTGGATGCCTTCGCCGCCTACCGTAAGCTGGTGTATGAGACTCCCGGTTTTACCGATTATTTTTTTGCCGCCACACCGATCCGGGAAATTGCTGAACTCAACATCGGCAGTCGTCCTTCCTCGCGCAAGGCATCCGACAGCATCGAAGACTTGCGTGCTATTCCTTGGGTGTTCAGCTGGAGTTTGAACCGCGTGCTGTTGCCTGGCTGGTACGGCTTTGGCAGCGCGATACAACAGTTTATTGAACGTGAAGGGGATGCTGGGCTACAGCAACTACAAGCCATGTATCGAAACTGGGCATTTTTTCGCGGCCTGCTTTCCAACATGGACATGGTTCTGTCCAAAACCGACATGGGCATCGCCTCACGTTATGCTGAACTGGTGCCGGACGAAACCTTGCGTCACACCGTCTTCAATATGATAGAAACGGAATGGCAACGAACGGTGGATATGCTGTTCGCTATAACCGGCGCGACCACTTTGCTGGAAGGCAATCCAACCTTGGCGCGCAGCCTCACCACGCGCACTCCCTATATCGATCCGCTTAACCACCTGCAAGTGGGGTTATTGCACCGCTACCGCTCGGGCGATACCCATGACCTGGTTAAACGTGCGATACACCTGACAATAAACGGAATTGCGGCGGGATTGCGGAATAGCGGATAGTTGGGGCAATGTTATTGCCACCCAATTTTCATGTGGGTTCTGGAAGGATGTTGATACATTAAGGCGGTTGGCTAATATCTGCTGCATTCTGGTTACAACAAGCTTTAATAAAGCGTGGTCCAACCAACCACCTAACCAAACTCTTTTACAATAAACTGCTGCCTGTGACTAATCGGCAACATCTCGTCCAATCTCTTGAGATTGACAGTCCAGTATGGGTCGCCGCCTTTTTTACCGACAATTTTTTTGAAGCCGACAATCTCGTCTTTCGCCACTAAACAATTTCGATGAATACGAATGAAACGTGCGGCAAATTCCTTTTCCAGCGCGCCGAGTGATTCTTCAATCAGGTACTCGTGTTCCACTGTGCGCACGGTAATGTATTTCAGCTCGGCACGCAGATACAGCACTTGCTCGATGGGAATAAGATGGATCTTGCCACGCTCGTGAACTGCAATATGTTTACGTGGCTCAGGGGAAAGTTCCCGCAGTTTTTCATTCCGTAAAGGCACGGCAGAACGCGCACGAATGAGGGCCTCGGATAAACGGCCAAGTCTAATAGGTTTGAGCAGATAGTCAACGGCATGCAAATCGAAAGCCTGAATGGCGTAAACATCATAAGCTGTGGTAAAAATGATTGCTGGCGGCTTAGGCAGCTTGTTGAGATGCTGCGCCAGCTCGATGCCATCCATTTTCGGCATTCGAATATCTACCAGCACCACATCAGCTTGCACTTCGGATAACATATCCAGCGCCTCTTTCCCGTTGCCTGCTTCGCCCACCAGTTGCAGCGGCAGTTGATCAGCGCAATCGGTAAGCAGATCCTTAAGGCGATTGCGGGCAGGCGGCTCGTCGTCCACTATAAAAACAGTGAGGGGGACTTCAATATCGCTCATTGAGCTCTCCTAGAAGTAACGCCAGACAATATACCCGCTTCTCTTCACGCAAGAGTTTTTACTCGGGTTCTTTCACGGGAAAGAAGGGGCTGCAGGGGTTCCTTAACATAGGGCAGCTTGATATGCACACGGTAAAAATCCTTGCCTATCTCCACTGTGTACCTTGCTTCGACATCGAATTGCAGCGCTAAACGTTCACGTATATTGCTCAATGCCATTTTGTTGCCTACATGGTGGCTTCCTTGTTCCTGACGCGGATTATACATTTCAAGGTGCATGTCATTGCCGTTGCGATATAGCTTGATATCGATAACCCCCCCCTCAGCCAGCGGCTCAATGCCGTGATATACGGCATTTTCAAGTAATGGCTGCAATATCAGCGGTGGCAGCAGCGCATCATCTGGCATGTTTTCGGTGTGCCAGTTTACCTTGAGGCGTCCGCCCAAACGTAATTGTTCCAGCGCGAGATACTGACGTGCAAGTGCCACTTCTTTTCGCACAGTCACTAAATCACCATCGTGTGCCATCGCCATACGGAACAGGTCGGCCATATCTTCCAACGCGGTCTCGGCTCGCTTGGGGTCGGCGCGAACAATGCCGAGCACAGCATTGATACTGTTAAACAGGAAGTGCGGGCGAATACGAGCTTGCAAGGCCTGCAAGCGTGCCTCATCCAGGGCGGGGGACAGAGCGTGGACACGAAATCGAAAATAGACTAACAAAAGGCCGGCAATGACACTACCGAGCAAGGCGTTACGCACAGAATGGAAATCTCCATGCGCTATGGTGTAAATGGACAGCTTGCCCCCCAAATGATAAATCATCAGTGTGACAGTCATTGCCAATAGCAGCACTACAGTGGCGCCCTGCTTGTAGAGCAGTCGTTTTAGCCAGGTGTTAAGCATGAACAATAGCGATAAGTTCAACAATAACAATGGTTGCAGCAACGCCGAGATGTCTAGCATGCGCTCTATGATGTCCTGCCAAGATGATGCTTGTGCAAAGGCAACCAACAGCACCATACCATTGACTAACAACAGGCTACGCAATATGACGCCCAGGTTACGAAAATCGGGTAACGCATCGGCCAGTGTTTTTTGATTTATACTTTGCATATTTGGCATGACAGATGTATCTCTGTATATACCGCACATTCTGGACAAGAGCTGATGACTATGCAAGACAATAAAACCTGGTCGGGACGATTCGCCGAACCGGTAGCGGAACTGGTGAAGCGTTATACAGCTTCGGTGGAATTTGATAAACGACTGGCGCCGTTCGATATTCATGCATCGCTGGCTCATGCGCAGATGCTGGAGGCATGCGGCATCATAACCATGCAGGATTTAACTGATATTCGTCGTGGCATGACACAAATCGAACATGAGATCCTCAACGATAAATTCGCCTGGTCACTCGATCTGGAGGATGTGCATCTCAATATCGAAAAGCGCCTGACCACGCTTGTGGGCGATGCAGGTAAACGCTTGCACACCGGGCGTTCGCGCAATGACCAAGTGGCAACTGATGTGCGTTTGTATTTGCGCCACGCCATCGACGAACTGCACGAACTCATCCGCAATTTACAATCTGCAATAATTGATCTTGCCTTTCAGCACACGCATACCATAATGCCAGGCTACACCCATCTACAGGTAGCGCAGCCGGTGAGTTTCGCGCATCATCTGATGGCGTATTTCGAAATGCTGAAGCGCGATGCGGAACGCATCATCGATTGTCGGAAACGCGTTAACCGCCTGCCACTTGGTGCGGCCGCATTGGCCGGCACCAGCTACCCGATCAAGCGCGAGATGGTGGCGGAACTTCTTGGTTTCGACGGAGTGTGTGAAAACTCTCTGGACGCAGTGTCCGATCGCGATTTCGCCATCGAATTTACCGCGTGTGCAGCGCTCACCATGATTCATTTATCGCGCCTGTCGGAAGAATTGATCCTGTGGATGAATCCACGCTTCGGCTTCATCGACATTGCTGATCGTTTCTGTACGGGATCGTCCATCATGCCGCAGAAAAAAAATCCGGACGTTCCAGAACTGGTACGCGGCAAAACCGGTCGCGTGAACGGCAACCTGGTAACCTTATTGACACTCATGAAAGGCCAGCCACTGGCCTACAACAAGGACAACCAGGAAGATAAAGAGCCCCTGTTCGATACGGTAGATACGTTAACCAACACCTTGCGCATCTACGCTGACATGGTTGGCGGCATCACGGTCAAGCCGGCAGCCATGCGCGACGCTGCTTTGCAAGGTTATGCCACGGCCACAGACTTGGCCGATTATCTGGTGAAGAAGGGGTTGCCATTCCGCGATGCACACGAAGCGGTTGCGTTGGCGGTGCGCTTTGCCGAGCAGCGCAATTGCGACCTCAGCGATCTGAAGCTGGAGGAATTACAACAGTTCTCGTCACTTATTGCAGATGATGTTTACGCTGTGCTCACACTGGAAGGTTCATTGGCCAGCCGCAACCACATCGGCGGCACTGCACCTCAGCAGGTTGAAGCTGCCATCGCGAAAGCACGTAAGCACCTCACAGGGCAAAATTAAAGGGTGCCTCTAAAAATCCAAGTTTCGTCACAATACGGCGTTACTCGAAAAAAATTATCGCTCACATATCAAGTATATGCCGCGCTCAAATTTTTTACTCGTGCCTTGTCTTGCTTAGAAACTTGAATTATTAGAGGCGCCCTAAATAAAAAAAGGCGACCTTGCGGTCGCCCAAAAAAACCAATACCTGAAACCTTTTCTCTATGAATTGATCATTCTTTTCAGTCCACCATTTTTATACAGCTCACTTACGATATCCGAGCCACCGATAAATTCGCCATGGATATAGAGTTGAGGAACGGTTGGCCAATTAGAAAAATCCTTGATGCCTTGGCGGATTTCCGGATCAGAAAGCACATCAACGGTGAAAAGACCGGACACACCGCATGCCTTGAGAATTTGTACTACATTGGCAGAAAATCCACATTGGGGAGATTCTGCCGTACCTTTCATATATAACACCACGGGATTGCTGGTTACCTGTTGTTTGATGAGCTCTTGCACGTCCATATGATGACCTCTAAAAATTAGTTGAGTGATTCACTGGGTATATTAGCAGTACGTTCGTTGCCGGGTCAAGGAATCCGAGCATCGCATCCGTTACTCATCCACCGCGCCGTTCCACCCGTGAAATCAGAGTACGGCCTTATCCGAGTTCCTTACTCTGCTTTGACAGCGCCAAGATAGCCGTGCCGAAATGCAGCATCCATTTGCTGGGCATAGAAAGCAATCCAGGCATGCATTGGGGCGTTTACTTCGGGTGATGGGTGGATAGGCTCGTTGTCCCGATGAATTACGGTACGCCATGCATGATCCATATTGGGGTGCAATTTTTCCAATACCCGGGCAGCTTTGCCGGCGTGCTCCATGTTCCTGCAGCGTTCGTCGAATGAGACTCCATGTTTGTGTGCCGCCGTGGCGCCCGCAACGAACTGGGAATATCCGCCGCTGGCCACCCAACGTATACCGAATTCATAGTCATCCCAGGCATCGTTTAGAAACCGCTCATTAAAACCGCCAAGCGAGTGGAACTTGGCTTTTCTGATGGAAGCATTACCGGCGTAGAAAAATGTTTTGGGCCAGACCGCCAAAATACGGCGCATGGGAACGCCGAATATTTTGCCGGAGTCTTCCAGCCAGCGCGCGAAGATGTCTTTTCGGCAGTTATCAGGGAATAGTCCCGGGCCGATGCCCACAGCGTCAAGATCAGGGTTCAGTGTGTGATATTCCGCGTAAGCGGCAATCAGGCCGGGGGAAGGGTCGAAGTCGTCCGCGAGAAATACCAGCAGGTCACCATCGGCCTGAGCGGCAGCCATGTTGTTTTGGGCCGCCCGCGCCGGACTTGGACAACTGAGTAATGACGCAGAGATCGCAGGATACTGTTGGCGAAACTCAGCGAATGCCCGCGATGTGGAAGCTTTGGCCTGTCCATCGACGAGGATAAACTCGAACGCATCATGGGGGTAGGTCTGGGCTGCAACTGAAGCGAAGAAATTTTGCTGTTTGTGGTTAAAAACATCGGGTTCGGACGCCACGATTAAAGAGACACGCATGACTCTTCTCCAATCCGGTTTGAGGGTGTGTGCGAATGGGGAGTCTGAAGCGCCTGTTTGATCAACGTAATAGGCAGATGCTGCAATGCATCGGTTGCGCCAAGCAGGGCAAGAAACTCGCCGCCCCAGTTGGCAAACGTAGGTGCAAAAGGGTTTGGCCAAGTAGGTTGATTTTGCACAAGGCTGACGAAAGCAGCCATGACCTTGCCGTGTTCCATGCGCGGTGCACCGGCGGTTTCGGTGATGGTATTGCGGTCATGGATACGATATTCGTAGAGCGAGTGCGGCACCAATACCGGCTCGCACTGCAGCGTTGCACGCAGGCAAAAATCCCAATCATGGTTATAGCGATAGTCGCGAAACCCACCCAGGGTTTCCCAGAGATGCTTGCGGAACATTAGATTGCCGCTGGAAATGGCCGAGTTTGCGCGCAGCATCGCCAGACCACGTGTGCAAGACATGACTATTGCATTCTGGGCCGCCGTCAGTGCCGCGACGCGGGCATCAGCAAGGTGGTCAAGGGGTAGGCCGTATGTGTCTACATATGAAACACGCGCGTAGCCCCAATCGGCATTGCTTTCCAGTAACGTGGACAGCATCGTCGCTAGCCGCTCCGCTGGCAGTCGGTCGTCGGAATTGAGTAACTGGATAAAATCCCCCTTGGCTAATGCAATGCCCTGGTTCAGGGTGGCTGCAGCCCCCCGATTTTCACGGGCGATGAACGTTACCGGAAACGGGGCCGCAACAAGCGCAGCACGACAGAGTTCAGCCGTGCCGTCGATGGATCCGTCGTCAATCACGATTAGTTCAAGCGGGTGTTGTGTCTGGGCAAACACGGAAACGATCGCCTCGGCGACATAACGTGCGTGCATGTAAACCGGCATTACAACCGACACGGTCGGAGGTTTCGCAGGAGGCGTCTGGCTGCGCATGGCTTTGTTTGCTTTGGAACCGGTTAATGCCGGGTGCATACATCGATACTCGACGAGTTTGTTCTGCAAGAACGGAGATAGATGATCCGGGCAGACAGACGCCAATAGCAAGCCGAGATTGGACCAGAAACCGGGAAAATGCACGGCGGAGGTGGCTAGCA
>CAIRGS010000057.1 GCA_903878125.1 uncultured Nitrosomonadales bacterium
ACTAAAGAGTTCTCCGTCCCACCAAACCGTACCCGCATCAAGTGCCTCCTGCTCGGTTTGCGAAATATGGGGAAGTATCGTGCGAAAAATTTTTAGGATTTGGCTGCTCACAAACCGACGGCGTAGAGAAGGGATGCCCAGCACTGCTGCAACCACGGCCAGCGCGATAATGGCAACTTGAAACAGATCAGCAGAAAGTTTGGTTTGGATAGCGATGATGAAAACAAAGACTGCCATCGCCAACAACCATCCCCATATGGAGGATCGAAAAAACGCCAACAAAATCATTACGGCCAGCATCACTAGCAAAGTCAATATAACCATTACCATCCTTTCTTGTTCTCAGGGTAAACTCTATAAACCCTGAGAATAGATATCTACTTGACGCACGTAGCATTACGTTTCAGCAAACCAGTTACCTTTCGCGGTGAGCTTGTCGAACCGCTGGTTCCGCGCCAGCTCTGGCCTTCGTCAATGCCTTCAGTCCTGAGAAAAGTCGAAGGGTCAGGCCGAACGGCGTCTTGTCCTTAATATGGTGAATCGATCCGTTACGTGCGTGAAGTGGATACCCACTATCCTGAATTATCCATCCCGCAAAGGAACGGCCACATTTTTAGAGGTTCCTCTATACTTAAACATGCGGAACTTTAACGTCAGTACGCCTTGCTGACAATGCTTAACTTATTGCATACGCTCTACCGTCGCTTATAAATCAATGCAAATCCAAAGGAAAATCAATATAATGCGTCATGGAACACGTCCTCGCGTGAGGGAGTGAGGCTCTATGTTGAACTCGGCTCGTCGAAGGGGACTGGCTGATTACGATGCACAAGGATGTTTGCTTGCTAAATAATCCCAGACCCTACGCAAGTCCGCCGCAGCGGCTAAAAACATGAGAAATGAAAAACGGACAGATTATGTGCTGTAAAACCAGTCAAAAAATTTCGTTGGTGACACCTTAATGCTCACTAAGAGCAGGATTTGTGAACAGAAAAAAATTTGACAATTTCACCAGTCTGCCTACAATTCGCTCCTCAGATTTTTTCTTTTGGGTTGTTAGCTCAGTTGGTAGAGCATCGGACTCTTAATCCGTTGGTCGAGTGTTCGAGTCACTCACAACCCACCAAAAAATCAAAGGCCTACGATTAAACTCGTAGGCCTTTATTATTTTAATTCGTAAATTGTAGCTGATTTGTAGCTGCATTTACTCAATGACATCATGGAAAGCCTCGGTCATGGACAGCAAGCAAGCAACGGGACACTTGCGGCAAACATGGTAGGGCAAACGGATAGAACGCCCCTGCCGCATTATAAATTCACACATCAAGCCAATGCAGGTTCGGTAGTATGTGTTTTTTCATCAAGTCCTGATCCATTGGACGTTGCCTAGTAAAGTAGTAGCGCATAGAGCGCCAGAGTCATAAGACCGACACTGGCTTACCACTCCGTGGATAGTGTGTCCGCTCCGTTCCCGCCGTCACCTCACCACTGCGCCCCTCGCGGAACAAACCTCGCCAAGGGCTTGCGGTTCGCTGCCGGCTAGAGGATGGGTATCTGGTAGAGCGCCGAAGGCATAAAACCGCCCTCGGCTTGCACACTGTTACAAGCTGGCCTCCCTCTTCTGTCGCAACTGCTTCACGCCGTCGTACTTCATGGCTTCGTATAAGGCCGCTACGCCATCAAGCACTCGCCGTTCGCAGGTTGCTGGTACATAAGGTGCCTGAACGTGCAGTGGCCTCACACCATCCCGGCAAGGTTAAGAAGCGGACATTGCAGTAGGACGTACCGACAGTCAATTTAGAAAGCCGCCACAGTCCGCAAAAGACGAAATGCGGTCGCTCCACCATTACATCTCGACCATCTGAAAATGGCACATTCTCGCTATTCACCAGTGTCCGTTTTGGAGTGCCCAGATTTATCTTCTCGGGTAAATTTGAAAGACTGCTGGCAAATATGCGCGCTGTTTGGTGGAAAATACTGTACGCTGTTTGTCGGTTTCTATTCGATTAACGTTGGGACACTAGTGTTTTAAGGTGATTGCAAAAGTAGCAATAAATTCATAATAAGCCGCTAGAAGGCTGAAATTGAGCATTTGGATGCGGATGGTAAAAATAGTAAAAATCGTCCCCAAAGCCCACTCTAGTAGAATTGGCTGATATGGTGTTTTATGGAAATTAATAAGCAACAAAATTTGCATGAAAATAAACTAATTCTTGGTATTTCTTGTGTCAAAATTGCTACTTTTTTTAAGCATTTTCATAAAAAGTAATTTTGCAAGAAACTCATTTTTCATGAAATTATTTCATTGTTCACAATAAAAACTGGAGTACCTAATGCGTCAAAAATATCTGTTAATGGCTTTTATCACGTTCGCCGCCGCCACCTTAATTGCTTGCTCTAAACAGGATCAAACGAATGTGGTTAACGTAGCGGTGTCATCAACCTCCCCACCCATGCTTTATGCCGAAAATGGTACGATTAAAGGCTCTGATTTAGAAATATTTTCTGGCTATTGTAAATCACGTGGCCTGACCATGAAAATCACGCCCTATGATTGGCAGGGCATGTTAGGCGCAGTATCTAGCGGTCAAGCGGATGTTGCGTTTTCAGGCATTTCCATCACGGAAAAACGTAAAGAGGCGATGGATTTTTCTAAGCCTTACTATGACAATGCCTGGCATCTAGTAAGCATTAACAGCCGTAAGATTAAAATTACCGATCTGGCACAGTTGAAGCAATATTCAATTGGCTACCCCAGAGGCATGGCTTATAACGATCTTATAAAGAATGAGTTAGAGCCCAAAGGCTATTACTCACTCAGTCAAGTTAAGCTTTACCCATCTTACACTGAGGTCGTGACAGACCTTCAAAACGGCAATCTTGATTTAGCTTTTATTGAAGAGCCAGTGCTTGCAAACTATAAATCTAAATTGCATTTACCATTTGAGAGCAGTTATGTGTTTACTGGATTTGATCAGTATGGTTTTGCTTTTGCCAAGGGCGGCAAGATGCGCGATGACTTTAATCAATACCTTGCAGCTCAAAGTCCCGATTACCTTAAATCGATTATGGCGAAGTGGATGCAGTAAATCTTGACGCCTACCCCGCTTGGTTTTTTTGAAATTATTGCCCAGCTTGGCCAAGGCTTAATCTATACGCTATTAGTCACCCTAGTCTGCAGTGCAACTGGAATGGCAGTTGGTTTAATAACGGCTGGCATGGGTAGGTTAAAGATATCGTGGGTTAAGCCGCTTATTAATACATACACCTACGTTTTTCGGGGTATTCCAGTATTGGTCCTGCTTTTTATTGTGTATTTTGGCCTACCTAGCGTAGGCATTAAAGTAGCACCGCTTTTAGCAATGGCCCTTAGTCTTGGGCTCATTTCTGGGGCTTATCTTGCCGAAGTGTTTCGTGGCGCTCTGGACTCAGTAGACGCATCAGAAATCATGGCTGCAGAAGCAATGGGCATGACCCGCTTGCAAGTATTTACATTCATTGAGTTGCCTCAAATGTTGCGCTTTGCCTTGCCAGGTATGGTCAATGAATTTACTACCGTACTTAAATACTCACCTTTTGCCTATACAGTAGGCATTCCAGAAATCACTAAACAAGCCATGACCCTGTCAGCCACCAGTCTGCGTGGCGTTGAAATCTATCTAGCTGTCGGCCTTCTGTATTTTTCTATCTTTCGAATTTTATTATTCGCTGTGCAATTTATTGAGCGGCGCTATCGTATACCCGGTCTAGTGTTGAAATGACGGTAAATATATCAATATTGGAGAGTGTTGCATGGCACTGATTGAGGTTCGTAACCTAGTCAAAAAATTTGGCGAGCAAACCGTACTAAATGGCGTAAATCTTAACGTTTTTGAAGGCGACATGAAGGTGATCATGGGGCCATCTGGGTGTGGAAAATCAACGTTATTGCGTTGTCTTAACCGCCTTGAAGGCATCAGCAGTGGAAGCATCCATTTTCGTGGCAAAGAAATTTCCCATCCTGATATGGATGTGCGTGCGCTTAGGCAAAACATAGGCTTTGTTTTTCAGCAGTTTGCCTTATATCGACACCTTAGTGTTTTAGATAACGTCACCTTGGGCTTACGTAAGCTTCAAGGCATGTCACGTTTAGAGGCCAAGGAAAAAGCACTGTTGCAATTGGCTCGTCTGGATATGTTAACAAGTGCTGACAAGTTCCCTGGGCAACTATCAGGAGGTCAAAAGCAGAGGGTGGCGCTGGCACGTTCCTTGGCGATGAACCCCGCCGTGGTCTTGTTTGATGAACCAACTTCCGCACTTGACCCGGTCATGTCTAGAGAGGTGGCCGAGCTAATGAATCGCTTGCACCGAGAAAATGTCACCATGTTGTGCGTTACCCATGATTTGCAACTGGCACACCAAATATCAGACAAGGTGGTATTTTTAGATCAGGGAATGGTCATTGCCGAAGATACAATTGATCATTTATCTGAACATCACCCTAATGAAAAAGTCCGCGCATTCTTCGAACAAGGATCCAAATAAAAATGAATAGCTGGCTAGCTTTTCAAAGTGATCTGTTGGAGCAAATGCCACTTATCGTAGCTGGCTTAATCCAAACCATAGAGCTCACCGTCATCGTCAGTCTCAGCGGCTTACTGTTAGGTATATTAGTGTTTTATGCCTCGCTAAATCACAACCTACTGCTCCGTAGATTTATCCGAGGCTACACCACTTTCTTTATCGGCATGCCGCTTATTGTGTTGCTGTTTCTGATGTACTACGGGCTGCCTCAGTGGGGAATTAAACTGTCGCCTTTTGTCGTAGCGGTCATTGGGTTCACTTTAAACGTCGCCGCTTATAACAACGCATACCTTACTTCTGCTTACAGTGGTTTAGATAAAGTCGAGTTAGAAGCAGCTAAGGCACAGGGATTTAGCGCGTATCAAATCTTTAGTCTAATCACCTTGCCACAAGTGTTACGCTTGTCTGTACCCGCACTGACTAACCAACTGATAGGCAATCTTAAGGATAGTTCGGTGGCATTTCTTATTCAGTACACGGAGTTTTTTGCCAGGATACAGGAGCTCGCTGCTACTAACTTTCAGTTTTTCAAGGCGTACCTGCTGGCGGCATTGGTTTACCTCGCCCTGGTGTCATTAATTGTGATTGCAGCACGTGTCTTTGAGAGACGCTATATCATTCCTGGATTGAAGGCGCACTGATTTTTTTGTAGCATCCGCTATCACACCTCGATTTTATTTTTTCCTAATTGAGGGCAGGTATCTGACAACCCTTAACACTTGCTGCCGTTAGGGTGTATCAGCAAATACAGTTCGCTACTGTCTGCCAGCTTTTGCTGCTTATCCTTTGCCTTCGCTTTTTTAACCTCAAGCTCTGTTAGAGCCATGATCTCTACCACTGCACGTTGGCAAATAAATTGTCGTGTTGGTAAAGAAACACTTTTACCAACAAACAATGCAAGCTTGTGTGAGATTGGTTGCTACAGTCTGAGCGTAAAAAAACCCGCCAAAGCTCTATGCTATGCGGGTTAATGAGACTATTTGCTACTGGTTAAAACTTAGCTGTGTCAGTCGAAAAGTGACTTAGAAGTGTCAAACAACGTACAATATTTTCCACCAAACAGCACATATATTTGCCCGTAGGATTTCAAATAATCCAAATACTACAAATGGTCGTGAGTTGTTTCCACAGATGCTGAAATTCACAAAAAGTGGAAGTTTCAACTCGCTCTTTGACAGTAAAGGAGTAGCGCAGGACTATGCAGAAACAGTAAAGTGGTATCGACTAGCGGCAGCGCAGGGGGTTGCGAATGCTCAAAACAATCTTGGAAGGATGTATAACAACGGTGAAGGTGTTACACAGGATTACATTCGCGCACACATGTGGCTCAATCTTAGCGCGGCATCGGGTGATGCATCTAACGTGAAAAATCGTGACATCATTGCAAGGAAAATGACCTCTCAGCAAATTACACAAGCGCAGATTATGGCTCGTGACTGTCAGCATAAAAAATTCAAAGGATGCAACTGATGCACATGCATACTATGGAGCGAAGAGGGTACTCGCAATTTCTGGGGGTGGTTCTATGGTGCAACTGAGCAAGGAAGTAGCAAACGCATTTTGGGAGAGGCTGGAGTTCTGCCAATCAAAAGCGGAGGCGCGGAAGATAGCAGAAGAGATAGATCATCAAATCATGCTGTTGACGGCCAAGGAAGGCCAAGAGTCTATTACCACGGAACAAGAGACAGCTTCTCGGCCTTCGACTTAGACCGTCCTATCGTACTGGCACGGTAAATTTTCCAAACTCATATTATGTTGGCGAAAGTAGTTGCTGGTAACAGCAAATAAACAGCCTGAGCAGTTGTTTGAGAACAATGAAGAAGCAAACAGGAGATTTAGGGAAGGTCATGGGCGGCGGCAAGGATGTGAATCTTGAGCAGATTAAAGTGGGTATGGCGTGGCATTACAAAGCGTATGAGCGAACGCAGTCTGTTATTGATAGTGACAATTTCTATTTGTAAAATTTTTGCACGACTGAATTTCGGGCGATGTAAAACCGTAGGCCCACGTGCACTGCAGCGATGGGTAGACTGAATCTGTGCACCCTCGAGAAAGTGACAAGTTGAGACTGTTGTTCATTGGCGAAGGATTGGTGCTGGCGGGAGCAATCGAAATTGCCCAAACTCGTGGGCACCAGATTACTGGAGTGTTCTGCACTGCCGCCCCCGAAGCATCGGCGATGGCACGCGCCGGTCTGCCAGTCTCGGGCCCGGTGGGTACGGTTGCGGAGTTCGTGGCGGCAAACAGTTGCGACGTTGTGTTTAGCATCGCAAATGGACGCATCCTCGATATAGACACGCTGGCTAGACCGCGCCTTGCTGCCGTAAACTATCATAATGCTCCCTTGCCGGCTTATGCTGGGCGTTGGGCAACAGCTTGGGCCATCCTGAATGGAGAGCCCGAGCACGGTATAACATGGCACCTCATGGCCCCCGGCATTGACACCGGACCCATCTTAGTGCAGAGGCGCTTTGCCCTCGCTCCAACTGAGACCACAGGCACACTCAACCTACGCTGTACCGAAGCCGCGCTCGGGAGTTTTGAGGAGGTACTGGGAAAGCTCAAAGACGGCGACATCTCTGGACAGTCGCAAGATTTCACCCAAAGGAGCTATTTCGGGCGCTCCAACACTGCCCCAAATGGAGGTGTGATCGACTGGAACTGGCCTGTTGCGAAAATCCTACGCTTTGTCCGCGCCTGTGACTGGGGGTCCTCGGCAAATGCCTTCGGCGAAGCAAAAATAGTCCTTCCGGGCGGTTGCACGCATGGAGTCCGCTCAGCCGCAGCAACCACAGGGACGGGCCTCCCAGGCGTCATCCTAGAGGAGGAGGGCACCTCTCTCACTGTCGCCTGCACCGATGGCGCTGTCCGCTTTCGACTCGACCGTGCGCCAAATCTGCAATCCGTAATTTCACTGACGGTGACTCACGACTTCGACGCCGTCCATAGAGCGGCAAAAGTCGAAGCATTAACCTACCCTACAGTTCTACAGCCCATCCTTGGCAGCATTATGGCCAATGCCGCAGTCGGTCCGCATTTACCGGCGATTCTTGGTGATCAGATCCATATCACCCGCGAGGACCTTGTGCTGCGGGCCCGATGTTTCGCCACAACCCTTCTAGCCCACGGCATGCGCCGTGAGGATGGCGTCGGGCTCTTGCTGCCAATGGGATATGACTTCTTGGCCGCTGCACTCGGCGCCATGCTGGCGGGGGGAGCTTATGTGCCTCTTAATCCCTCATCACCTCCTGCACGGCTGGCTTTCGAGATTGCCGAGGCTGGTATCACCCATGTCATCGGCGAGCTTGTGGATAGCGTCAGCCCGTTAAACATAACTGGCTTGGTATTCATCGACGCTGGTAATATCGCAGCCGCAGGCTCGGCTGTTCTACCTGAAATCTCGCCCAAACAGTGTGCATACCGAATCTTCACCTCTGGCTCGACCGGCCGACCCAAGGCAGTCGAGATCTCTCACGGGGCCCTAGCAAACCTTGTGGCACATTATCACGATGCCCTGCTGATGAGCCATGACGATCGGATGACAGCTCTCGCACACCCGACCTTTGACGCGTCGGTCGGCGACATATGGCCGATCCTCACGGCGGGCGGGATCCTACTTCTCCCACCGAACGATATTCTGCTAGATCCGGCAGGGCTAATCAAATGGCTGTGTGACGTTAGCGCGAGCTACTCATTCGTACCAACTGCCGTAGCGGAATTGCTCTTGGGCCTGCATTGGCCTGCGGAGATGGAGCTTAAGGGACTGCTAACAGGCGGTAGCGCCCTACATCACCGCCCCCCTCCCGAGCTGCCATTCCGGGTGATCAACACCTATGGCCCGACTGAGAATACCGTTGATAGCCTGTGGGGAGATGTTGGCCCGACTGGTGGCCGTCCGAGCATCGGCAAACCCATTCGTGGCGTGACTGCAAAGGTTTTGGGCGAAGATGGCAAGAGCGTGCTGCCTGGTGAGACCGGAGAGCTAGCTCTAGGAGGGGCCCAACTTGCCCTTGGGTATCGCGGACGCCCTGAACTCACCGCTGAACGCTTTCAAATCAGTGATGGCGAGCGCTGGTATCGCACGGGAGATCTAGTTCGCATGGACCTTCATGGAGACTACGAATTCCACGGGCGCATGGACGACCAGGTGCAAGTGATGGGAATACGGGTAGAGCCGGGCGAGATCGAAGCCCTACTGAAGTCCGATACCCGGGTCGCTGACGCGATCTGCCTCCCATTAAGGATGGGGGAGCATGTAACAGGGCTTGCTGCCCACGTATCGCCAAGGTCTGGCGAAGTCTCAGGTATGCTGGCCGCCGACCTCCGCAGGCTGTTGCAGCAACAACTTCCCGTGGCTCTCGTTCCACGAACTCTGCGACTCCATGA
>CAIRGS010000058.1 GCA_903878125.1 uncultured Nitrosomonadales bacterium
CCTGATACGTCCCAGGTCATGAAAGACCCTTTCTTGGGCTCTCTCGCGTACTGAGCAGGTATTAAATAGAATCACATCAGCTGCATCCAGACTGTCAGTTTTTTCCATACCATGTGCGGCATGTAGTACCTGTGCCATTTTGTCAGAGTCATACTCGTTCATCTGGCAGCCGAAGGTTTTGATGTAAAGTTTTTTTGCCACGATCTCAGCGGAAATTTAATAACTAGGGGTAATGGGCGTTGCTTATTTTTTATAAAAGACATTGGTGGCCTACTCCGTAGGCTACATATTCGTAACTAAGAAGCTCTGCACGGAGACCTAAATCGGTAGCATGGCCTTAAGTATACCGTCTGATTTTACGCTCAACATAGAAAACGAACCTTCTTCGACGATTTTCCCTTGCCTTATCACATAGACTTGATCGGCTTTTGCGATGGTTGAAAGGCGGTGTGCAACTATGAGAATAGTAGTGTCGTGCGCAACTTGTACGATGGATTGTTGAATCAGGCGCTCGGATTCAGAATCCAGGGCGCTGGTGGCTTCATCAAGTATTAATAATTCTGGCTTACGTAATAGCGCTCTTGCTAAGGCAATACGTTGGCGCTGACCACCTGAGAGGCGGATACCACGATCACCCACTACAGTGTCCATGCCCTGTGGCAGAGCCTTAATAAAAACTGCGGCATTGGCAAGGTGCAATGCGTTCCAAAGCTCATCATCAGACGCACCAGCAAATGACCATAGTAAATTATCGCGAATACTGGAATAAAACAGTTGGGGATCCTGAGGCACATAACCTATCCGCTCTCTGAAACTGTTTTGCTGAAACTCAGTTAGGGGTATACCGTCAATCAACACGTGACCATGTTCGGGGATTTGTAAACCCAGCACCAGATCGGTAACGGTTGACTTACCCGAGCCGGATTCACCTACCAAAGCGGTCATCTGACCTTTGCGGATATGTAAATTTAGATTTGTTAAGGTCTGCGTGCGACCGGGGTAAGTAAAGCTCAGATCCTTAAATTCGACACCGCGCTCTAGTCGTAAGAAAAGTCGATCACCTTGAATTTCTTCAAGCACGGCGGCATGATTACGTAATGAAAGCAATTGTTCGTAACTGGGCAAAAAATTTCTGATGCTGATGTTACCCTGAAGCAGCGCAGAAATAATAGGCATGGCTGCTATTAAGCTCCACATAACCGCTACCAACTCGGAAGTGCGAACCTGCTGCTGCACCGCAAGGCCCAAAGCGATAATGATTGCCAGCATCGCCATTGGTTGAAAAAATTTTGGCACGGCTGTGCTCAGCACTTGTGATCGCAAAGTAACCTGAATATGTTGATTAAAAGCATTAATGAAACGATCCCGAGCTTGTTTTTGCCGCGCAAAACCTAATATCAAGCGAGCAGCTCCTAGTACCTCAGTCAAGATACCGAGGGCAATATTGGCCGTCTCGGTATTGCGCTGCCCAAGACGATAACTAACACGATGTAACAACATAAAGGGCAAGCCAAACAGCACAGCTAGCCCAAGCGCAGTCAATGTTAGTTGTGCGTCAAGCCAAAATGGTACTGCTAAATAAATACAAAGCTGAACAATATGTGCTAGCAACGTGGCTAAACTCCCTAGCGTGTCGCCTATGGTAGTGATCTCCCGATTTAACGTGTTAAGTAAACGCCCTTGTTCAGAACCACTGAAAAACTCCCACCTAGACTTTAAAAAGGTTTGTAGTGCATCATCTATGAGTCCAGAAAGGACAGCATATTTGATACGCAGGATGGCATAGCGGATGCAGACCTCTAATAAACCTTTTAAAAAGTTGGTTAAAATAAACAGCGCTCCGAGTATCCAGAAAGTAGGGTGCGAACCAATTATCGCCAAACCATCAATCACCGCCTGCGTAATACGACTAGGTTTCAATAATGATGGGTCCGACATAAAGTCAACCAGCGGCACGAGCGCTAAGACTGACAGGCCCACCACTACACCTTCGACAACCAGTAACAAGAACAACAAACTAAATTGCCATGGGTAACGCGTCAGAAACTCATTAAAGATTGCAACTAAGCTAGATTTCTGACTCACTGCAACCACTCTGGGTTATTTCGCAAAAAAACGGCGCCAAAGCGGGAGCGAATTTCACCATGGAGCGATTTACCATTAATAGAATCTACCGCACCAGTTAGAAAGATTTCGTAGAAGCTTTGTTGCAGCATCTCATCGCCTGGGAACGTTTGCCAAGTAGCTGTAAGACGGTCCGCCATTTCAATGGCGACATCGCGGATTTCTTCTGGAGTGTTTTCAATGAGAGCTACTCCTTTGGTTTCATAATCGGAAGTATGATCAAGGAATCCGAGGCCGTGCGTGAAGATTTCTGGCATGGATAGTTTACGATTCTTCATTAAAGAAAAATGGTGCTTCACAATACTTATTGTCCATTTTCTATAACTAGGTAGACCCCCAACTGGTCCAATGTTCACATAAACAATTGGTCGCCGTCCTAGTATTTCAGGTATGCAATCCCAACCCGTACCTGTTGAAATGCAGAATACGCACTTCGCCCCCAAATATATATCCATAAAATCGCTGCGCATACCATTGGTAGCATAGTCAATTACTTTTGGATGTGCGCTTTTTATAGGTTCATGAACCTTTGCCCCCATGCGAATAACGAAGTAACCACGTTCTGTCAGCGCCTCCGCGGCCAACACATAGTTTTGAATATCGCTATCGCGGTAAGAATGATAAGACCAAGCGGGACCTGCAAGATAGGCACTGTCACGCACATTCAGACAAACAAATTCCGAGCCAGGAGGCAAGCCCATTAACCGTAAGCCAGCTTCACCACGTGCCTCTTCCTTAGCGGTAAATTGCAGATGAGCTGGAAATCGGTCAAGTAAATTATGTATATCCCGACCATGTGTGCTGTCAATCTCATATAATTTTGCGCCGGGGATAACTCGGTTGAGTCGATGGATGAAAACCCATATCCAACCAGGCCAGACACGTAAGCCCCTGTTCCACATCGTCGCCAACTGCTGATTACAAATCAAACCGCGCATATAAAATATATCGATATAGCGTTGATTCGGGACATTAATACCAGCATCCCGCTCGCAAAGATAAAGCTCTGTGTTGGTCGCAAAGTGGCCAATGCGTGAGCTATACAATTTACACATGCGCACTAGCAGCCAAGGCTTTATCAAACGGATGATCAACACCGCGGGAATAGCAAGAATATATAATGGCAGCTGAGTGGTTTTTATGGTTACCAATTTTATTTTTCTAAACAATACCATAACTGCCGCCATGCTGAATTTCCTTAATCTGCCTTTTAATCATCCGTATCAGTTTTCATTAATGACATTTGCTTGTGCATAGTTTCTAGGCGTGCCTACATCCAGGAATACTTCGGTGGTTTCGTAATTGTAAATCTGCCCCACAAACTGATTCAGTACTTCAGTGCTGAAATCTTTCACGGTATGCAAATCTGCACCTAGTCTCGTTAATAATTCGGCAGAGAGGATATAGATCGCGCTATTAGCCAGATTACTCGGTGGCTTAACGACTTTTTCGTGAAAACCCGTCACTACGCCATGTTCATCTAATTCAACTACACCGCACGATGAGGGGTCATTGGTGCGAAATGTCATCATAGTCATCAGACATTTCGACGGCCGGTGGTGATGGGCTTGCTGAAAAGCCTTAAAATCTGCCAAACAATAGTTGTCGGCATGGATCAGCAGGCCATCTTCTCCATGAAAAAAGTCAAGATTTGCAATCAAGGTGCCGGCAGTGCCCCGTAACTCTTGTTCATTAACCAGATTTATCTGTTTACAATAAGGGCTAGTTTCAATAAAAGCATCAACTTGGCTTGCCAGATAATGCGTGTTGATTAAGAAAGGTCCTATGCCAGCCTGAGCTAGGCGTTCCAGCCAAATACCTAGCAGTGGCTGACCCTTAATTGGGACCAAACACTTAGGCACAGTTTCAGTAAGTGGTCGCAAACGAGTACCCAAACCCGCCGCCAATAAGATGGCGCGCACTAGCTTAACTCTCGCAACAATTCTTCGGTGCACAGCGGGGTATTACCTACTCTGCCCACTTGTACGGCGGCTGCGAGTGAGCCTAAAAAGGCAGCCTCCCAAATAGTGCCTCCACAGGCCAACGTCATGGCACTGGTGATTAGCAATGAGTCACCCGCACCAGTCACATCCTTGGCTGTGCTGTTCAAGGCGTCTACCCTATCAGTTAACCAATCATCGCCTTGATTATTTCCTGCATGAATCAATAAGCCCTCTTCGCCAAGTTTAAGCAACACATTGCGTGCAAATGATTGCAGCCGTAGCTGCTCGGCCAACACAACCAGACCAGCTTCACGGTTACGCGTACTAATTCGTGCTTCGCGCTCAGTGGGGGTGATGAGATCCATACCCTTAAAGCGACTAATGTCACCCACCTGTGACGACGACTGACTATCAGCAGCCAACAGCACACCTCGACTCTTGGCCATGCCCACTAGTTGATCGACCAGGGGTTGTGGCAAGCAACCGTAGTTAAAATCTGAGAATACCAGTAAATCGGTACCGTCTAGTGTCTGCTCCAGCACTGTTAGAAATTGTTTCTGCAATACGGCAGAAACTGCCCCTTGATGCAGATAGCTAACTCGTAGTAGGCTTTTGCCTTTACTACGATAACGCTGCTTTAAAGTTGTGGGGCGGGTGTCATCTACCAGCAAATGCAAGTCTATCCCTAAGGCAGACAACTTTTGTACCGCATAGTCACGCGAGGTATCATTGCCTGCCACTGAAATAAACTGTACAGATGCCCCCAATCCCGCTGCGTGAGAGGCCACAATGCCAGCACCGCCGATAAATCGATTGAAATCTAAAGGTGTGACGACAATCGTAGGGTCTTCCTGCGACATGCCCAATGGTTCGCAGGTAATATATTCATCAATAATTAGATCACCCATTACACAAATCTTAAGTTGTGAAAATTGTTCTATAATTTCAATTAAGCGTGTTGGTTTAATTTGATGCCGCAGCAGGTATTCATGCGGCAGGCTAATAGAGCGTGAATTCTGCACTTGAAATTCTTTATGGATAAGATCAACTGAAGAAAAAATGGCTTCACCAGAACTAAATATTAAGGCACCCCCATATTGATCTAACACGGCTAGCTCTAGATTGGAGCGTAGTTCATGCTCTTTGCCTTTAACCACAACATCTGGCCGCAAGCGCATGATTAGGGTGGTCAGTGGCTCATCAAAAATAAAGGATTCATCCACCCAAGCGATGCTCTGGAGGCCTTCAAGCCGAAGATGCTCATGTACATGTGCAGCATTACCCGCAAGTCGATCAGATTGAACAGCAACAATCAATCGATCACCACAACCCTTAGCAAAGCGCAACAAGCGTAAATGACCAGTGTGCAGGACATTGAACGATCCAGAAACAAAAACTGTTTTCAAATAATCTCTC
>CAIRGS010000059.1 GCA_903878125.1 uncultured Nitrosomonadales bacterium
GCAGGAACACCCCCAGCGCCAGCACCAACACTATTCCAGCAATAAACATGATCAGGATAGGCTCAATGGCGTCGCCCAGCTTTTTCAAATCGTACTCGGTCTCTGTCTCATAGAAATCGGCAACTTCGGCCATCAGCTCATCAATAGTACCGCTCTCTTCCCCCACCGAAATCATCTGCAATACCAGCGGCGAAAACATATGGCTCTGCAAAGCCGTATTGTAAAGCGACTCCCCGCGAGAGATGCCGTCGCGCATCTTCAACACGCGATTGCCAATGTATTTGTTGCCTACTGCGCCCGCCACCACCGCCAGACCCTGAACAATCGGAACACCGGCAGCCATTACCATGCCAAACGTACGTGCAAAACGCCCCAGGGCAATGCGCTCAAAAATACCCCCGATCAATGGAATGCGCATCTTGAACTGATCCCAGGTGTGGCGGCCCACTTCTGAGTTGACCCAACTGCGCAGCGTCACCACTGTCGCGATTATCGACGCGATAATGAGATACCAATAGGCCACCACGAAATCCGAAACAGCGATGAGAATCCGTGTCTCAAACGGCAATTGTGCACCAAGGCGCTCAAAAGTCTCGGCAAATGCGGGAATCACAAAATAAGTGATGACACCCAGCGCCACCGCAATCGTTGCCATTACAAAAGTTGGATAACGAGTAGCACTTTTGACTTGCTTCTTGGTCTGCTTTTCAAGCTCCAGATATTTGCTGACCTCTCTGAACGCGAGATCGAGCTGACCCGTGCTCTCACCCACATTGACGAGACTGAGGAACAACGGTGAAAAAAGTTTGGGGTGGCGCCCCAGCGACGACGACAGGTTCAGGCCGCTCTCCAGACTCTTGTTCACATCCGCAAGAATGCTCTTGAAGCGCGGGTTCTTCATCGAAGCCTGCAACCCCGCAAGTGCACGGTCCAAGGGCAATCCCGCTTTGGTCAGGCTATACATCTGCCGGGAAAAGATGATCAGCTCGTTGATGTCGATTTTTTTGGCAAACAGGAATGTGTTTATCTGCATCCCCGCAGAAGGCTTTATCACCTTGCGTGGCTGAGGCTTCTCGGCGCCACCGCTCTTGTCATTGGCCGCCTTTCTGCTGATCTTGATCTCGCGAATATCAATGGGCGTGACAGCGCGGCCGAACAGTTCGGTTGCCACGTCATCGGCAGTCAACGCCTCGACGTTGCCTGTCACCAGACCGCCTGCCCTGTCTCTACCCTTGTATTGATACATCGCCATGTTGCAACACTCTGTGCGCTTATGCGGGCGCACTGACCTCTAGATCACCGGCTTCGTCTACCTGCTCAGCCACTTTGAATACTTCTTCGAGACTAGTAATACCTTTGCCTGCATCGGCCAGTGCACTCATGATCAAAGGAACATAACCATGACTGCGCTTTGCTGCCCGCACAAAGTCTGCGGAATTCGAACGGCGCAGAGCATCTGCCATCTCGTCATTAAGCACCAACAGTTCGAACACCCCGATGCGGCCGCGGTAACCCGTATTGTTGCAGCGATGACAACCACTCGGGTTTTTCAACTTCATGGCTTTCGCCTCGGCTTCACCCAACTGCTCCGCTAGCCAGATTGATTCCTGCGGCGACGGATGGTAATCCGTGTAGCAGTTGTCGCAGAGACGACGCACCAGGCGCTGAGCAACTACCGCCTTGATTGCCGTGGCCGCAAGGAATCCCTCGGCCCCCATGTCCACCAGACGCATGGCACTGGATACCGCATCATTGGTATGCAGCGTCGACAGCACCAGGTGGCCGGTCATCGCCGCGCGCAATGCGATTTCCGCTGTTTCGGTGTCGCGGATCTCGCCAACCAGAATAATGTCCGGATCCTGTCGCAACGCTGCTCGCAATACGCGCGCAAACGTCAGATTGATCTTGGTATTCACCTGCACCTGATTGATGCGGTGCAAGCGGTATTCCACCGGGTCTTCCACGGTGATGATCTTTTTGCCGACGTCGTTCAATTCCTGCAGCGCGCCATACAACGTCGTGGTCTTGCCGCTACCGGTTGGCCCGGTGACCAGAATCAAACCGTGCGGCATGTGTATCAGCCTGCGGAAACGCTTCAGAATATCCTCGGGCATTCCGACGTTGTCCAACTCCGCCGCGCCGTCGGTCTGATCCAGCAAACGCATCACTACCGACTCGCCATTTTCAATCGGCATCGTGGAGAGACGGACGTCGAGCTTGCGATCCTTGACCTTCAGACTGAAACGGCCGTCCTGCGGCAAACGCTTCTCGGAGATGTCCAGTCCGGACAGCAGCTTCAGTCGCAACACCAGTGCGGGCGCAATGCGCCGCTCTTTCATGACCTGTTCCTGCAGCACTCCATCGACTCGCATTCGAATGCGCAGAACGGTCTCGTCGGGCTCGATATGAATATCCGAAGCACGCACCTGTACCGCATCCTGAAATATCGACTGCAGCAGCTTTACAACCGGAGCGTCGCTGTCATCGGCTGCCGGGGTCAGCGACGCCAGATCGAAATTCGAATAAGTCAGCTCTTCGTCGAGCTCTTCAGCAAAGCTGGCAATTTCTTCCGTGCGGCGGTAAACCAGATCCAGCGTGTTAAGCAATTCGCTGTCACGCACCACAGCCTGCTGAATCGGCTGCTGCAGCGCTCGCTCCAGGGCGTCATACGCATAGATATCGGTCGGGTCCGCCATGCCGACCAGCAGGTCGCCTTTCTTGTCGGAGAGAACAATGGCACGGTAACGACGCGCCAGCGTCTCGGACAGTCGCTGCACCAACTAAATGTCGAACTTGTAACGGCGCAGATCCACGAAAGGAATCTGCA
>CAIRGS010000060.1 GCA_903878125.1 uncultured Nitrosomonadales bacterium
AAAACCGCTTTGCCAGCGTGGTGTCCAGTCTGTCTGCATCGTCAGAGAACCTTTCTTCTTCACGTAGCCGGATTTTAGATGCAGACTTTGCGGCAGAAACTGCACAACTGACCCGTAACCAGATTCTGCAACAAGCTGGTACGGCGATGTTGGCACAAGCAAACCAATTGCCAAACACTGTATTGTCGCTGTTGAGGTAATGCGTTAGGTGATTAATCCCAGCCGAAATAATTCGGCTGGGCCTTTGATATAAAGGAGAGGATAAATGCTTATCCAAAGCACTAACAACATGGCTCAGACTTCACTGTCTGGCAAAATTTCAAGCAACGGGCTCGCCAATGATGGCAAGCCTATTATTATTTCTACCCCATCTTCTGGTAGTTCAGTCCAGCCTGGCGTGTCACCTGACTTACCCCTGGTCGGAATAGTGCAGACTGCCGAACAACAAGCCACTTCTGCCCAATTACGAAACGCTGCAGACAACATCAACAAGGTACTGAAGCAGTCAAACAAGAATTTGGAGTTCAGTGTGGACACTGGCACCAAAAAGGCTGTAGTAAAACTGATAGAAACAGATACCGGCGATTTGATTCGACAATATCCTACGGAAGAAATGTTGGCTATTTCCAGCGCAATAGATCAATTTCAGCAAGGCGTATTGCTGAAACAAAAGGCCTAAGGAGAGACGAATCATGGCAACCGCAGCCACATCAGCTACCTCGTCGACCAATCTGGACGTCAATAGCATTGTAAGTCAATTGATGGCGGTTGAGCGGCAACCAATCAATAAGCTCAACGTCAAGGAAGCAAGCTACCAAACCAAGCTTTCTGCCTACGGTAGCATAAAAGGGGCAGTAGCCGGCTTTCAAACTGCAATGCAGAGCTTGAGTAGCGCGAGCAGGTTTACCAAACTCGATGCGATTCCTTCCGATGACACAATTTTGTCTGCTACTGCCAGTAGTATCGCGGTAGCGGGCACTTACTCTTTGGAAGTGACCAGTCTGGCTCAAGCGCAAAAACTTGTTGCCGCTGGGCAATCCAGCAGTACTGCTGCCATCGGCAATGGAACTACGACTACTCTCACTTTCGATTTTGGAACCATTAATAACGGGACGCTGGATCCGATAACAAAAAAATATACCGGTGTTACTTCGTTTGGCTCAAACGGCAATGGCACCAAGAGCATCACCATAGACAGCAACAATAATTCTCTGCAAAGTATCCGCGATGCCATTAACGCGGCCAAAATGGGAGTAACGGCGACCATCATCAACGACGGCGGCGCCTCTCCTTATCGCCTTGCGCTGTCATCGGACAACATTGGTGTAAGTAATAGCCTGAAAATTTCCGTAAGCGGCGATGCAGCCGTGGCTAACCTGCTGGCGCACGATCCTGCTGCTACGCAAAATCTGTCCGAGGATGTCACCGCGAAAAATTCCGACTTCAAGGTGAATGGCGTATCCGTCAGCAAGGCCTCAAACTCTGTCTCCGATGTGATACAGGGAGTCACGCTCAACCTGAAAAAAATTACCACGACACCGACAGCTGTAACCGTGGCTCATGACAATGCCTCTGTAAGCAACTCGGTCTCCGCCTTTGTGAAGGCTTACAACGACCTTTCTAAAACACTAAAAGATATTTCTGCTTACAACCCCGCAACCAAACAAGCGGCGATTTTGCAGGGCGATAGCACCGTGCGCTCCCTGCAATCGCAGTTGCGGAACATGCTTGGATCTCCAGTCACATGGGCTTCCGGCGCGCTGGCCACGCTGTCTCAGATAGGCATTTCTTTCCAAAAGGATGGCTCCCTCGGACTGGATAATGCCAAGCTCAATAGCGCGATAGCCAATAATGTCAGCGACATTGCCAGTTTGTTTGCCGCTGTCGGAAAGGGAACGGATAGTTTGGTCAGTTATAACTCGGTAACCAGTAACAGCAAAGCCGGTAGCTATGCAGTGAATGTTAGCCAAATTGCCACCCAAGGCAATACCGTAGGAAATAGTGCGGCCAACACCACCATCACAAATACAAATAATACGCTGGACATAATTGTCAATGGAGTCAGCGCTTCAATAACTTTGAATGCGGGAGTTTATACAGCTCAAACTTTGGCTACCGAATTGCAAGCCAAGATCAATGGCGCAAACACATTCAGCAAAGCTGGCATTACGGTTGCGGTTACGCAAAATAGTGGTGTGCTATCAGTAGCATCTTCCAGCTATGGATCCTGTTCCAGCGTTGCAATCAGCGGGGCTGGGGTCAGTGACTTACTTGGCGCGACTCCCACGCAAACCGCTGGTGTTAACGTTGAGGGATCCATCGGCGGTGGGACTTGTACTGGCTCCGGCCAGATTTTGTGCGACTTACATGGCTTGAATGTCACCATCAACGGCGGGGCAGTAGGTGATCGTGGTAACGTAAATTACTCGAATGGCTATGCATTTTCACTCGATAAATGGGCAAGCACCGTATTGACAACCGATGGAACGCTCGCTAGTCGCACCGATGGTATTAACAACTCCGTCAAGGACATAGGAAATCGCCGAGCTGCAATCGAAACCCGTTTACTAGGCATTGAAAAACGGTACCGCGCCCAATTTTCCTCGCTGGATATGATGCTGAGCAACATGAATCAAACCAGCAATTATTTGACCCAACAACTCGCACAAATCGCCAAACTATAACTTGGGAGAATTATCATTAACACTTCTACTGCTATCAAGGCCTATAACAAAGTTGATATTGAATCAGGCGTAAATGCGGCTGACCCGCACAAGCTCATTTTGATGCTATATCAAGGCGCATTACTGGCGATAATATCGGCCAAGAACCAAATTTTGCGCGAGGAAACCGCCGCCAAGGGCGCATCTATTTCCAAGGCTATTACTATTATTGACGAAGGGCTGAAAGCCTGCCTCGACAAGAGTGCCGGTGGCGAACTGGCACAGAATCTTTCATCCCTGTATGACTACATGAACCAGCGTCTGTTGATTGCCAATCTTAAAAACGACACCGGCATCCTGGACGAAGTAAGCCAATTGCTGACCGAACTCAAAGGAGCGTGGGAAAGCATACGTTCTGGCATCTCCTCTGCCTTGCCCGCCACTCTCTCCATTGGCCGGCAACAACCGAACTCCATAGTTAGACCGCAAGAAATTATCGCCCAGTCAACTCTGCCGCTACAGTCAGAAATTGGCAGACGTGCAATGTCATCTTATGGAAGTGTATAGGCAGTGAACAAGCATCTAATCACCCACGCCCTCACATGTTATGGAATAAGAATAGAAGAAAATGCTCAGTGCCAAGCTACAGCTATCAAAAGATTATCCGATATGCTGAATAGCGACGCTTGATTGTAGCTACAACAGTAAGACAAATCGAAATGGTCAGCGATACAGTGACACGATCAACAAACCAAAATTAAAGGATGTAGTCCATGGATCAAGTCATCGAAAATTATGAATTTCTTTTATCAATCACCTCACAGATGCGCGTGGCCGCCACACATGGCATGTGGGATGAATTAGTGGAATTGGAGAAACAGTGTGGCCAGCATATAGAAATCATGAAAACTCAAGATGCGGGCATCTCACCTGACGAGAGTACACGATTGCGTAAGTTGGAATTGATCCGGAAAATCCTTGCGGATGATGCGGAAATCCGCAACCATACTGAACCGTGGATGGCTCAATTACATCGCATCATGCATAGCTCGGGGCAAGAGCGCCTTTTGCAGCAGACCTACTCCAGCGAATATTAACCATTTAGAGTGCTCGCGGGTATGAACGTCCTTCAGGAAAGCGGCATAATTTCACAGCACTCTGCCTAACATACCAATGCATATGCTGCCTGTCCAACTATTGAACACACTCAAGGTGCTCGCATTAGCGCAAAAAACTCTTCCGGTTGCTGCAGCTGATGGAGCGCCCAAAACAGGGCAGCTTGAGCCGGGACAAAAAATTCAGGGTATTGTGCAAACCCAAGTATCCCCCGGTTTGTTCAATGTGCGTATTGGCGAACAGCTTACCCAAATGCCACTTCCTGCTTTTATCCGCATTGGCGACACAATCAAACTGCATGTCATCGCCACAAGTCCTCGCCTGACCTTCAGCATGTCCGCTTCGGCTAACCCGTTATCCACGGATGAGCAATTAAGTTCGGTAGCACGACTGTTGTCCGCCCTATCGCAACAACCGAACGAAAAAAACTATATGCGCGCGATGCAAAGCGCACCCATTTGGACAACACCAAAGACTATGCAAAGCACCCAATTGGCCGAACTAATGAGCGAAGCGTTGGGTAACAGCGGTCTATTCTACGAATCACATCAGGCCCAATGGCTGGAGGGTACGCGCAGCACTTCACAACTTCTGCAAGAACCACAGAATTCCGTAACAGCGAATCCTTCAAAAACCGTTGAAATATCGTCCATGCAGGATGGCAACACATCCACCCTGAATCAACTGAATATGGCAGCTTCAACAGCAGAAAAAATGCCAATTATTCCCGAGCACCTGCAACCGCTCGTGCAGCAGCAAATCAATGCACTTGAAACGCGGCAGGTGGTGTGGCAAGGCAACATCTGGCCAAGCCAGGCCATGCAATGGGAAATTAACGAGGAAAATTCACTGACTCCTTCCACGGAAAATCAGAAACGATGGACCACGCAAATCCATCTTGATCTGCCCAATCTGGGCATGGTCTCTGCCACATTATGTTTCAATAGTGCTGGCCTGAGCTTAAAACTAAATGCTGATTCTGCTGCAACACGCACCGCATTAGGCAATGCCAGTTCGCAACTGATCACCTCCATGTCCGACTGTGGCATTCCAATTGTCAGTACACTAGTCACGCAACATGAACCCACCCAATAAACGCCAAATAGCAGTCGCGCTGGCTTATCATGGTCATGAACCAGCGCCCAGAGTAGTAGCTCAGGGTCGCGGCTTAATCGCACAGGCGATCATCCAGCGCGCCAAAGAGCACGGCGTGTTTGTGCATGAATCGGAGGATCTCGTGGGATTACTGATGCAAGTTGAACTGGATCAGCACATTCCACCGCAGCTTTATTTGGCTGTGGCGGAACTACTAGCCTGGCTATACCGCTTGGAACAAGGTGAAGCTCCCTCAAATTTAGAAATCTAATCCGTAGTGTCCGACAATTTAGTAGCATAAATTCAGTTGGTTGTTTTTGTCGGAAAGAAAACTTTAGTTTCCTAAAAAATCTCACATTCAAGTCGATGTTGCCGCTAAACATACTATTCACCTTCCAACATCAAGACGATTAATCTGATTAATGAACTCAATTTATATTCAGGGGCAGGAGAAAATATCCGGGAAGATAACAACACTAGGGGAAGCACGCCTTCAGATAGGCGATCTCGTCAACTTACAAGTTCTGACCGGCGCGACCAAGGAGCGCTATTCAGCCAAGCTAATCGGGGTTTTTCATGGTCAAAGCGTACTTGTGACTACACCAATGATCAACGGAAATTATCAATTCATGCGCGTTGATGATACGTTTGTTTTAAGAGTGTTTTCGGGCAGGAGTGCCTTTGCCTTTGAGACGCATGTACTCCAAAGCCAACATACGCCCTATCCCTACCTACACCTCGCCTATCCCAGGGAGGTTGAGTCGTTGGTAGTACGTAAGGGCGATCGTGCCAAAGTCAAAGTGATTTGCACTATCAGTGGTTATGACGACACTCAACTCCAAGAAGCCGGAACCATGATTAATATAAGTATTGACGGCGCGATGATCGGGATTAAAAAGGTGATAGGTGAGAAGGGCCAAAGGATTAGCATCAAGTTCAAGGTGATCGTCAACGGTGTCGATGTCTTCATGGGACTCGATGCCGTGATCCGATCCATCAATACCACCCAGTTCAACAATACAGATTGGCCATGTCAGCTCGGCCTCCAATTCGTCGACATATCCACCGAAAACTCGATTCCATTGATGGCATTCGTGTATCACAATTTGATGGAGCAATCGCTGTAGGTCCGGCTACTACTGAACTTACCTCTGTTTTTTCTTCCATGAGAGAAAACTTCCTTTTAATCTCTTCGGGTAAACTCCCCATTGCTTGAAGCAAAGACTGGCTATAAAGAGCTGTGTTAATACCCATTAGCTTGCTGCGGGGTACTTTATTTTAAGCATAACCATTAAAAAGTCTCGGTATAATTATAAATATGTAAAAATTTTGATTAGGTGCACCATGGTCAAAGAAAGAGAAATCCCGTTAAAAATAGAGCTGCTATCAGATGGTGAGAATAGTGAATTTCGCATACACTCGAAAATGGAAATTCAGTCCATCCTGCGAGGCATTGCAAGAACAGGCGCACTTGCGGCACTCTACTACGACGATGAAAATGATTTCATCCTGACCACACTGCTTGGAGTTGACGATCATAATGTGTGGCTGGATGTCAGCCCTAGGGAGACAGACAATCAACGTATTCTGCCAAGCAATAAAATAATTTTCGTCAGTTCGCACCTGCAGGTGAAGGTGCAGTTCATAGCACACAACATCGATAATGTTCTATTTCAAAATAAACAAGTTTTTTGTTTGCCTATACCGAATAGCCTGTTGCACTTACAGCGACGCGAGTATTTCCGCTTGCTCGTCCCCGTGAAAAAACCGCTAACCTGTACCATTCCAACCAAGTCGAGCGCACCTGTTCTCAATAACTCTCCAACCATCATGGATATTAGTGTCGGAGGAGTGGCACTGGAATGCCAAGAGCACGACACCGAATTTCGGCCGGGGAAGATTTATTCAGCCTGCAATATTAATCTGCCAAATATTGGCACACTAACTGCCACGATACTGGTGAAAAATATTTTTATAATTACCATGCGCAATGGTGATGTCAAGAAGCGTGCCGGCTGCGAATTCATTCACTTGAATGGTACGATGGCCATCCTGCTACAACGCTACATCACCCATCTGCAAAGCGAAAGCCTGACACAGCGGTAATAATTAGAGCACTCATACACAAATCATTTTCACGCGGATTTACTGCATAACAAAATTAAGTGATTTTAAGCTGCTGCACTGCCAGGTAGCTATGAAATGTTGGATTTTGAAATTCCGCAAGGGGATTACATGAAGGGAATGTGTGGCTGGTTCGGTAGCGAAAGAGATCCCATTCTTGCCAAGGATATAACCGATGCCATGGTGGATGCCATGACTGACGAAAAAATCGATTCGATGCACGCCCTTTACGGATGTAGCGAGGGGTTAGCTGCCTGGTCAAAAATTGACAAGGCAAGTTACCATGAGGAAGGTTCGCTTAAGGTGGCTATTGTCGGCAATGTATATTGGGGGAGCGATGAGTTAAATGAGCTGGCCCGAGATAAAACTTCAGCCGCTGCAGTGGCTAATGCCTATTCCCGAATAGGGAAGGCATTTCTTGAGGATATGCATGGAGCCTTTTGCGTTGCCGTTATTAACGCACAAGAAAGTACGGCCATTGTCGCCATTGATCGATTAGGTATTTATTCCATTTGCTATGCCGCACCACTGGGCCATTTTATTTTTGCGACCAGCACAAACGCTGTGGTAGCTCATCCTGAAATGGAACGGGTGATTGATCCTCAAGCGATATTTAATTATTTATTTTTTCATTCAGTTCCTTCTCCAGGAAGCATCTATAAAAATGTACTCAAGCTGCTGCCAGGACAATATGCGTTATTCCAAAATGGGAAAGTTGAAACAAATTTTTACTGGCACCTGAAGTATGCTGATTCAGGCCAAAGTCACTTCACACAACGCCAGGAAAGTCTCAAAAAATTGCTGCAAACCGCCCTAAAAAGGTCGGTAACTGATGAACAAGTAGGTACCTTCCTGAGTGGTGGTACGGACAGCTCTACTATCGCAGGGGTACTCGCCAAGTCGTTTACTAAACCGGCAGAAACTTTTTCTATTGGATTTGCAGCCGAAGGCTATGATGAAATGGAGTTTGCACGGATTACGAGCAAGCATTTTGGCACCCATGCTCACGAATACTATGTTACGGCACAAGATGTCGTTAATACCATCCCGCTGATTGCCAAAACCTACGATGAGCCCTTTGGAAATGCATCCGCAGTCCCTACATATTGTTGTGCTAAATTAGCCAAAGAACAGGGCATCCGGCTTATGCTGGCGGGGGATGGCGGAGACGAAATTTTTGGTGGAAACGCGCGCTATGCCAAACAAAAAATATTCGAAGCATATTCTCTTGTTCCTGCAATACTACGTCATAGCATACTAGAACCTGTTATGTTTGCTATGCCGGGAATAGATCACATCCCATTATTAAGAAAATTAAAAAGCTACATCGTACAAGCCAGAATTCCATTGCCAGATCGGTTGGAGTCTTATAATTTTTTACGTCGCGCTTCGCTGAACGAAATATTCACTGCTGACTTCCTGGCTCAAGTAAATCACCATGAACCGGACGAACTACTACGAGCAGAATATGGACGTACCGATTCCAAATCATCCATCAATCGAATGCTTAATCTCGATTTAAAATTTACATTGGCCGACAATGACTTGCGCAAGGTTAACCGAATGTGCGAATTGGCAGGTGTAGCTGTCCATTACCCTCTGCTTGATGAAGACATTGTCGCATTCGCTGCACAACTTCCCCCTTCGCTTAAACTTAAGGGGTTGAAGCTCAGATATTTTTTCAAGAAAGCGCTCAAAGATTTTTTGCCCCAAGAGACTCTCACCAAGAGCAAACAAGGATTTGGTTTACCTTTTGGCGTCTGGATGCAATCTTATCTCCCACTGCAAGAATTGACCTACGACAGTTTGAAGTCATTACGCAAGCGTGGTCATTTCAGACCAGAATACCTTGATGCGTTGATAGAGCAACACCGCTCGGGACATGCAGCGTATTACGGCGTTATGATTTGGGTGCTAATGATGCTAGAACAATGGCTGCAGCATCATGAAAGCTAGAATTAAACATTCTATTTGCCCACTATATATTTTTCATAATATACTCAAAATTATTCATTGATCGAAATCAAATAAATACAGATTTCGGCATATACCAAGCAGCAATGACATTCGCTATAACTTAATTGGAGGAAGCATCAATGTGGAAACTCTATCGGGCAGATTTGCTCGGAAAAGAACTTGAAACCAACCTGCACCAAACAATCGTCGAAGCACGCGCAAAGCGGCATAAAGCTCTCTCAGTGGAGCATTTACTGCTGGCCATGTTGGATAATGCTTCAGCGAAGGATGTGCTTCAGTCCCGCGGAGTGGATATTGAAGAATTGCGCGTCTTACTGATTGATTTTGTCGATAAAAACACACCCATTGCGCCCGATAGCGACGAAATTAATACGCAGCCTACACTCGCCTTCCATCGTGTAATCCAAAGCGCAATCCTGCAAGTGAAATCAACTAACAAGAAAGAAGTATCCGGAAGAAACATTTTGGTCTTCCTGCTTAATGAGTATGAATCCTATGCTGCATCACTACTTAACCAGCGCACCATATACACGCTGGACGAAGGCACACAAAATAATGATAGCAGCGCAGTTTCTAATGTCTATAGCAATGCAGGTATAGTTGATCCTAACGACGTGCATCGTGCTGCAAAGAATGAATCACTACTAGCTGCCGGACTTATGCCGAAGGTAAGCATTGATGAGACTGGCGCAAATCTGGGCTACTACAGTGCCGATTTGGGAGCCGACACTCTGGCTGCATTGGCCAATGCAGCACGCTAATGGCACGACCAGGCAGGACTGAGTAAGATTTTTAAGGTGAGACTACGCTTGGCCAGTGAACTCACTGGACGAGCGTAGTAACCGCATAAATTGAGACTGCTACGGAATGAGCAACAAGGCAGCTACATCAAGAATCAGATTATCTTCCAAACTAATTCAGCTTTGAATTGACCACTAAAATTCTTGAGGTCTATGACACACATTGCCAGCTATTTTTTTCTGGGAAACACCCGTTTAAATAACTGTATGTGCATTTGGATCTACAAAAAGCTGGGGCAATCCAGCGATCTTACATCCTTGCTGCGCCGGACCTGAAGGGAACAGATCATACAAATACGGGCTCTTGCCTTTTTCTTCGCCTAATTCCTCGCTGACCGCTTGGGTTAATTCACGAATATTTGGGGAGCTTTGATGTTGTTTGTAGTACGCGCGCAAGAATTCAATAATTTCCCAGTGATTATCGGTCATTTCCAATTCTTCGATCTGTGCAATGAATTTCGCTATATCCATGTTCCAGTCGTCAAAATTGAGGAGATAACCTTCCGTGTCGGTTTCATAGGTTTTTCCATTAACATCGATGGTGGGCATAATTTTTTCCTGTTTGACAATTTAAAGTGCAACAATTTATTCGATTAACATAGACAATTTTGCTGATATCAGCAAGTCCGTCAAAGCCGCAGCAGTCTATGTAAAGTGGCATCCTCAGTCAAGACAATAAATATGGATTCCTAATTTCCAGAAGTGTGCAGCCTCTTAAAAATGCAGAGCAGACTAATAAGCATTTTGTTTCTCCTATATATCAAAGGCCCATCCGAATTATTTCGGCTGGGATTAATCACCTAACGCATTACCTCAACAGCGACAATACAGTGTTTGGCAATTGGTTTGCTTGTGCCAACATCGCCGTACCAGCTTGTTGCAGAATCTGGTTACGGG
>CAIRGS010000061.1 GCA_903878125.1 uncultured Nitrosomonadales bacterium
ACGACACGACGGCTGCCATAGCAGCTTTGATTCGCCCTAAATGCGGCTTTGACCTGCACACTGGCCACGCAAATGGCTGGCTCTTTGGCGCGTTGCCGGGCTGCGTAGTAGCTTGCGCGGCTGACCCGCAATACGCGGCAGAAAAATCTCGGGGTCAGAAAAATCTCGGGGTCAGTTCTAACATTCAAACATCCCATCTTAAACTTCGCACATGGCAAGACCACACAGCCCGGTAGGCTGGGCTGTATGAAATGAAGCCCAGCCGCTCTATTTCAACCAGCCCTTGCGATGGAATATCCAGAATGGCATTGCCACCGACAACGCCATTAACAAAAGCGCAAAGGGATAACCCAAGCTCCAGCTGAGTTCGGGCATATGCGCGAAATTCATGCCATAGATGGAGGCGATAAGCACAGGTGGCAGCAGCGCGACCGAGGACACGGAGAACAAGCGCACAATCTTGTTCTGGTTGACGTTTATGAAGCTGATGGTGGCGACCATCAGGAAGTTGATCTTGTCGAACAGGAAGCTGGTATGCCCGTCCAGTGAGTCAATGTCCTGCATGATCTGGCGTACATCGTCCATTTGCATAGGCGTGAGCAATTTACTTCGCATCAGAAAAGATATTGCTCTGCGAGTATCCATGACGTTGCGGCGGATACGCCCATTGAGGTGCTCAGCGTGTGCGATATTGATCAATACGGAGGAAGCATGCTTGTCGCTGAGCTTGGCATTGAGTACCTTGCTGCTCACTTGCCCCAGGTCGGCATACACCCCTTCCAGCGCATCGGCGGAAAACTCCACATCCATTGAATATAAATCAATCAGCACATCCTTGCAGTCCTTCACATCGTCCGGCTGCCCGTGGTTTGTCAAACGCCTTTGGTAAAATACCGGCAAATCTTCATCATGCACACTGAAAAGAATGTTGCCGGACAGCACAAAAGCCACCGTGACACTGCGTGAACTACTTTCTTTGCCGAGCAGGAAATCGGAACGCAAATGCAGCTCATTGTTTTCCTCATAGAACCGAGCGCTGGCCTCAATGTCTCGTAAATGCTCGGGCTTTGGCAAAGTCAAGTGATAAGCTTGCTCTATCCATTTGCGTTCTTCGTCACTGGGTGCAACAACGTCAATCCATATTGGATGATCGGTGCGGAGATCATCTTGTTCATCCAGATGTATTTTACTCAGACGGCCGTTGCTGAGTGTGTAGGAATTGATCATGGTAAATTTCCTGTATGGCTTATGCTGCAAGCCTAGCAGAAATTACGGGAAATTTAAAAATGATAATTTCACTGAAAATCCGGATTTATGGTTGCGATCTTTATTGCATTCAGCCCAACCAAGCTAAGTATCAGAAAGAATATTGTACTGCGAGTATCCAAGACATTGCGGCGGATAACCCCATTGAGGTGATCAGTCTGTGCGATATTGATCAATACCGAGACAGCATGCTTGTCGATGTTGCTAGGTATTGAGCGCAAGGCCGATTATTGAATTATGCAACGATTTATGGAGTAAAGAATATGGATCCGTTTCTGCTCGCAGCAATCGAAGAGGCTGAGTGTGGTTTGTCAGAGGGTGGGGTACCCATCGGCTCCGTTCTCGTGCATTCAGGCGCCATCGTTGGTCGGGGTCATAACCGCCGCGTCCAGAAGGGGAGCGTCATCCTTCACGCCGAAATGGATGCGCTTGAGAACGCGGGGCGCCGGACCGCCGCATTCTACCGTGCGTGTACCCTCTACACGACGCTTTCACCCTGCTCCATGTGTAGCGGCGCTATCCTGCTCTATGGCATTCCATGTGTTGTTATCGGCGAGAACCAGTCCTTTATGGGCGAGGAGCAATGGCTTGCAGATCGCGGGGTTCATATCCAGGTTATTCAGGATCAGCGCTGCATTCAGCTTATGCGCGAGTTTGTTCAGAGTTGCCCAGCCCTCTGGGCCGAGGACATCGGCGAGTGACTGGTGTCTTGGTTCGAACCTTCTGTCGGTTACCCCTTGTGTCAGCCGTTGCTGGAGCAAACCATTCCACGGGAACGATGACATATCCTCCTTGACAGATCCCAAGCCCGAGCCTAGATTATTTCAGGGGGGCTGCTTTTCCTTGGGTTATGCTCCTTACAACGCTACCTGTTCTGGCCAGCGTTCACTTCTTTCAAGGAGGGAGAAAACATGATCAAGAAATTCATTTTGCTGGGTATCATTTTCACCAGTGTCATTTTTCCAACCATGGCTTTCGCTGAATCTTCTTCGGAGAAGGATGCGCAAAGCCTGTTGTCCGCCTTTATGTCTTACACGGATCTGCGCTTCAGTTCTGTTCAAAAGAGTCTCGAAATCCTGGCTGCTACGACCGAAGCGAGATCAGGCAAGTGGGAGAATATGAAGAGCCTGCTTGGCGTGTATCAGAAGTCGGATGAAGGGCTTGTTGTTTGGTATGTCCGTCCCGACGGGGCATATTACACCGTCGATAAAGGACTCACGGATGAGAAGTTGAGCGATAGGAGCTATTTCCTGGACATCATGGCGGGCCGGGAAATAATCGGCTCCCTTGTCGTCAGCAAAAGCACCGGTCAGCGTTCCGCTGTTATCGCAGTTCCTATGAAGAAGGGAGGCAAGGTCATCGGCGCGATCGGCGTGACACTTTTTCTGGATAAGCTCTCCGAGCAGATCGGTTCAGTCCTCGCTCTTCGGACAGATGCCGTTTTCTTCACCTTGGCCCCGAATGGCCTGACCACCCTTCACAAAAAGATAGACCACCACTTCATGGATCCCCGGGAGTTGGGAAGCGAGACGCTGAAAAAAGCTGCGAATGAAATACTGTCAAAAAATTCGGGACAAGTTACCTACGAGTTTGATAATGTCACGAAGAGGGCGATATACCGGACATCTACTTTGACGCAGTGGAAGTTTATGATAACGTTCAGTTCAGTTCCGTAGAAATAGAAGGTGTTTGCGGAAGTGACGACGCGTCTGTCCATCAAATAATAAGAACAATAGAGAGGAGAAAAGTGCTATGGCAATATTCATCATGACGGGGAGATACTCGGCTGAGGCGATTGAACATATAAGCGGAGAGCGCACCACGAAAGCGATCGAGATAGTCCAGCAGTGCGGTGGAAAGATTGTGGCTTCCTATGCCACGATGGGGGAGACTGACTTATTGGTGATCACGGAATTTCCCGGCGCAAGCGAAGCGATAAAGGCTTCTGTTGCCTTGAACAAGGCGCTGGGAGTTTCCTTCTCCACCGTGCCGGCCATCCGGATTGAGGAATTCGACGACCTGGTTGGCAACAAGGAATATGATTTAGCCCAGTAGTCGGTTATTGCACCGGACAAAGAGGCTAAGGCTTGACTTAAATAATGATGCCCATATAAAAAACTCCAGATCCCCCG
>CAIRGS010000062.1 GCA_903878125.1 uncultured Nitrosomonadales bacterium
ACTAATTATCTAATTTGGCGAGGACTATAATCATGAAACAAGGACATCCATATGCATACTTGGCATGGTGAAACATGAAAGATCGTTCTAGCAACTGGAAAACATCTAATGACTTGCTGCAAAGTCAGCATTTCTGTAAACGGGGACTGAATAAAAAAAACTTTTGGCCGGCAAAGAATTTCCGAATTTTTTAGATTGCAACACCAGCGACGCATTTTTCGAATCAATGGAAGGCGAAGAATATGCAGATACTATTGACCCATACGCCAACCTTACAGGCGGGAGCCAAGGTCATGTTTCGACTGCATTCCCTTCCAAAAGAAAGCCGCTATCACCTAATGTTTCGTAACGTGCATAAGCCACATAATTTCCAATTATTGATATAGTCCAGTCCTTTCGCATTTACAGACCGCACTCATATTCCTTTATCCATTCTTTATGCGGTGCTAGGGCAGTGAAAAGGCGCTCTTGCTCGAGGACATATTCCGCCATGGCTTCTGCATCTTTCGCAGCAGAAAACACAGCCATCGGGTCACGCTCAATCGCTTTGATCCAACTACGCAGATAGGCAGAGTGGTTCTCGACGTGGGCTTTCATGGATTCAGAGCTGCATCTTGCTGAAAGGCCAGTTGAATCCGACAGGATGGCTGATGCGATTTCCGCTCTCAACTCCTCGAGGGCATATGCCGAATCGCCCCATTTTTGACCAATCGCATCAGCTCGGTTCAACCGCTTTTCATGAAGCGTGCTATGTGAAAACTCGTGAAAAATTGTGCTGAAATAGTCGTATTCCGAGCGAAACGCCCGCTTCGCTGGAATCCGCACCTCATCAAGCTTCGGCGAGTAAAACGCCTTATCCCCACCGTGGATCACTAGCAGCCCCGTGCGCTCCTTCATCGCCTGAATGACGGCCTCGGCCTTCTCCGCAACATCGAACGGTTTGTCGGTTTTGGCCTCTGCCTCCGGCTGCGGCATGCCTTCGATTTGTTCCGCGTTGAACACGAAATAGCGGCGCAGTGCAAAGGCCTTGCGATCCTTGTCGCCCTGTTCATTCGATCCGCCTTCGGCTTGGCCTCCGCGACCGCCACCATTGCCGCCACCACGACTGCGGCTGCCATGACTGTTGGCACTTCCCGATCTTCCCGATCCTCCCGCGTTCCCCGCCCCACCGGAATCAGGCCCACCTCGGCTTCCACGATCCTCGCGGTCGAACTCGACGACTTTGACGATCATTGTTCCTTTTTCGCCCTTCCTGACATTCCAACCATTCGCCGCAGCCTGTTGGTATGTCAACCATAAATTCGAGGATCGCCCAGAGAGGGAAAGCAGGACGCGATTGATACCTCGGTATCCGTTGCCAGTCGTTGGATTTATTGGTCGCAAGCACTGCGCTTTCCACGGCTTTTGCCAAGGGGTGTCTCCCCGCTCCATAGCCTCGATCAAAGTCTTGGCGACCTGAGACTTCACGTCGATTCGTTCCGCGCCATCACCTCTCTGTCCTGCCGCCTTTTGGCCCTGCTGATCCCGGTCTTGTTGCTCCTGCCTTTCTGCTGTGGCTTCCATTTCTGACTCCCTCGTGAATGTGTTGTTCTTGTTCTTCTGCCTATTCGCGCCCCTGTCCTGACTCTCATTTGCTTGGCCAAACCACACGGTCAGGGCATCGCGCTTGACGTTGCCTTGACCTGCATAGCCTCAGGATTTGCGCGGTGCTGATTCACTCTGAATGAGCGCGAGCGCCGAGGCTGCGCGCGCCGCGAGTAGTCTCGAAAGGAGTTCGAAGTCAGCCGTCTGGGCTGTCTTCGTGGCCCACCAACCGCCTAAGCCGCTCTCTTCTGTCAGGTCGCTTTTGTTGTTTGATCGTCGCCCGCCTGATGTGACGAAAGAGGAGCCCGTCCGGCCCTTCGCTTCGCCTTGGTCCATGTCATTGACCTGGCCGAAAGCTGAACGGGCGGATGCGAGCCATTCCTCATCAGAAACACGATCTTTGGGCCATGCTGGCGCCGGTCGCGGAGAAAGGTCTCGCAAGAGCTGGATGCACCGCATCAGCCTTTTAATGAGCTGCCCTTGCCTCGCATGGGCTTCATGGACTTCTTGCCAATAGCTCTCGGAGCTAGCGGGCCAGTTTTCGACATCGTCTAACTCATTGCCCAAGTCATCGACGATGGGCATGTCTTCATCGTCCAAGGGCTGAATGACCTCAGGGCCGGGCATTGGATAGCCATGTCCATGCCTTTGGTCCTGCCCTCGAACATGGCGTGATTCGCCCGCGCCCAAATACCATCCACGCTCGCCGCTGTCGCGACGGTCCCCGTTAGCTGCTCTTGATCCCATGCTTGTCTCCTGTGTTCGCCGAAACCCCTTCGGCATCACAAGAGAAGGCGAGCCACTTGGGCTCGCTCCACCCTTTCTCGGTCTCCTGCTGACCAGTGGTTGGGCGGGGTGCTGATCAGGGTTTCCGACTTACAACCCGCACCTCTTTGGCCGGTTCAAATGCAGGAGGCGGCGCGACGTTCATCACCACCTCTTGTCTAGGGCCTGGCCGTGCATCGCTGGCTTGGCCCACAGCGTTTGAAAGCATCAAGGCCATGGACAAGGCTTCGATCCCTGCCTTGTGCAACGCCAAGTCGATGACGCCTTCCGACATGGGCTGAGCATCCTCGGCCATCGAAGGCCCCGCACCCACATCAGTCGAACCAGGGGTCGCCCTGACTTCAACCTGAACCTCGGGCGCATCAGGCATCGTGAGCGACGCAAGGACCTCCGGCACTGCAAAGCACTGCGATTGAGTGTTGGCTTTGCCCTTGGCTGAGTCCGCTTCGACGGACTGAGCACCCTCGGGCTGCGCCTGACGTGAGCCTGGCGCATGTTTGGCGTCCGTGCCGGGCTTGCCATCGGCCAAGTCGTTTGCGTGCAATCGCTTGGCCGCTCCACCTTCGGCTCCATTTTTGACATCGCCGCCGCTGCGGCTGTTACTGATTCCATCACCATTGCCATCGGCTGCGGTCGAGGTTGCCGTGGCGAATTGATTGCTTATGTCGGCGCCTTTGCGGGCCTCGGACTCATCCGAAATTCGAGGCGGGCCCATTCCCACCATTGAGTCGCTCGCTTCTTGCGCATCACGGTCAATCCGGACATCCGGCGCGTCTTGACCAACTTGGCTCGTGCCGGACAGGTTCGCCCCAAGGGTCCACGGTGCTGCTTTGTAGGCGACGCGCTCGCTTCGGACCGTGTAGTGCGGCCACACAAGCTCATAAGCGTGCCCGCCGGTAAACAGAAGCAGTGTGACGCCGGTCCCATCCGGAGTCAGCCCAAGCCGCGATGAAAGCTCAGAGGGTTTGTAGAGCGCAACCTCATCCCTGTTATATGAAAGCGTCAAGGATCGGTTCGGCCCGGCACTGGCCCCGCCAAAGGAAGACGACATGTTCGTCCGCTCGACTTCCCGCGCGCCGAAGGCTTTGCACAGCTGCTCCGCAGTTTCACCCTGCATGATCTGCCCAATGAGCAGGGTTCCGCACATGCCGATGAGCGCTTTGACCATCGGCGCGCCGTAGAGCTCTTCGAGCTGGGCAAAGTCTTGGCAGGCAATCACGCAACGGACCCCTCGCGAACGGCCCACCTCGAACAAAGGCCTGACCGGAATCTTGCCCATCTGTGCGAACTCGTCTGCGATAAACCAAATCTTCCGGTTGGGGTCGTCGCGCATCTCAACGCTGTTGACCATGGCCGATACGATCCCGACGATCCCCTCGACGTAGGCCTTCGTCAGCTCGGTATATGCGCCGTGCCCCTGCAAGATGATCTGGGGATACTTCGAGAGGCCTTGGGTCCATTCAACGAAGCTCACGCGGCGGTGCTTGGGCACATCGCCCCATGCTTCGGCCAAATCAAAGATGGCGGAGCAGAACGACGACAAATTGATCAAGATGCCTGCGGTTGTGACGGACGCCTTCTCGACGGACCGAACCGCCTCAGGATGCCAGTCGCGCATGATCGAGAGCAGCACCGTTTGCGGCTGGGACACTAGCTCCTTGAGATCCATCCAACCCCAGTCCGTTCCACGGGTCGCCCGCAGATAGATCATCAGACCCACCAGCAACTGGCGAGACGCGTTGGACCACATTGGGTCTTGGCTTTCGCGAATCACCGTCGCGGCAAAGCGGCGCATGTCGAGTGGGTTGCGCATGTCCTTTGCGATGTCCCATGACAAGCTGCGGCTGTCCCATGGGGCGATGATCGCGGGCTTCGCAAAGCCTTCCGTGAACTCGCTCTTTGGATCGAACAAGAGCATCTGTTCACCGGAGGCAACGACCTTGTCGATCAGGGGCTTAATGGCCGTCGATTTGCCCGATCCCGTGCCACCGACGACAAGGACGTGTCTGGTCCAAAGGTCTGCCGGATAGGCCACACCCGGCGCGATTTCATGATCTGGCCTGCGCTTCACGCGGGCTTTCAGTGATTGGTTGATGTGAGCGACTGCCTCCGCCCCTTCATGCCGGGTTGATCCGCGAAGATAAATCAGCCCATCACGAGGCCGCAGGTAAGGGCCTGCAAGCATCACCCATGTCAGCAGGAACACCCATACCGCGCAGGCGCAGCGCCACACCATGCCGATTCGCTGGGCATCGCTCCACGCCGCGAACGCATCCCGATACATGCGGGCGTCGGTCTTGAAGGCGGAATGCCACAGGCCATTGACCGCAAGCTTCCACCAGTATTCAAGATGTTCCGGCAATCCTCCTGGCGGGATGGCCGTGCCGAACCACGGCTTCCATACCAACACCAAAGCAAAAAGGGCGAAGCATGAGCCTCCGACAACGCTCGCACCGATCCAACCCAACGGGTCAACACGTTTGATGGACGGGGCAAGGCTTTGGCCTTGCCCCCAGTTATAAACCGCCTTTTCTTTAACCACGCGCGCCTCCCAAGTGAACTCCTTGGAATGGCTGGCAAAACTAACACCCACCACCTTTTGCAGACGAACGGCATAGATCGATGACGCCCTGATAAATTACAACGATCTTGAACATTGAATTTACTAAACAAATCTCCGAATCATGTTAATAAATTACCAAATCAGGGATATTCAATGCCTTGCCGAAATATTCTGATTAATATTTAATACAAATTATGATCGAACGCTTACACAACATTTCAAGTCAATATCAAATCAAAACAAACGAAAAGAAAAGACTGACATCTCTGATACACATCAATCTCAATATCTCAGCACATTGGCAATTTCTCAATCCTTCCCCTTGTAGCTGCTCTCCCAAATCCAAAACGCCACTGATGCCTCTCAATAAGTGCAGCCAATACTGATAATTCGTCGTTACTCCACACTGCTCGTGGAGTAAGTGACATTGAATGTTCCGTCACTCGGTGCGGAACGGGCATAACTCTAGCGGTCCCCGCATAAGAGCCGTCCTTCGATACAACAAGAGACCATGCCTTGCGCTGTTTGGACACCGAACCCGACATATAGCCTGTAACCATGTTTAAATCTGAAGTGGAAGCACTCACGACAGGAACTACGCCAAATTGAGAAAGCTTAGAAACAGAAGTTTTATCACCCTGTTCAATTATGAATACATCATCAATTACCGGGCTATTACCATACAAATTATTTAGCTTTTGAAGAACGCTTTGAACAAGAGGTAATGAAACCACGACATTCTGTAGAATCGGAATGGATTTCTGCGTTGCATAACTAGACATTACTTCGAACGCCAACCTCTCGGCAGTAATTTTGTGTGTCATTTTCACAAGATCGCCTACAGGAACAACATCGTTTATGAAGCGTTCAGGAGCCCAATCTTGCCCGCTATCCTTTTCCTGTTTAGTCAAACATTTAGACACTGCTTGACGATAAATATCGACCAATCCAGTCTCGCAGTGCTGTCGAATCCAAGATGGTCTCCCAATTGTCCCGTCCGGTTGGAAATCACGATCAACCAATAGATCAGCCCACGATCCGCCAATTTTTAATTCCTCGTCCCATCCCAAAGTGGATTTTTCCGTATTCGACTTTGGTCCCATTCTTTTTTTAAGAGATTTACTCATGAGATATCCATCGGTAGGACAACGCGCAAATAAAATTTTTTGATTTAGTTTATGACCACCTTTGCATTTGCGAAACACTGCGACATATGTCGCAACAGCAGCACCAGGTTGAAACAAGTCCATGGGGAGAGAAATAATAGCAAGCAATTGGGCGTGATTCAGAATTCTGGAGCGAAATCCATCGGCATTCTTAACGCTACCCTTCATATCACAGGAATGAAGTTTGTCATCACTCATTATAGTCGTCACAGGAAGCAATGCACATAAAATGCCCTCATCTCTTAGAACCGATAATGCATGCTCAACAAATTCAAATGACTGAAAATCCTTTTTGTCATGCGGGAATGGAGGATTCATTAATACAATTGTTGGCGATGCGTCAGCGATAGATAATTTTTTAGCAAGTGTCGATATATTCGCACGCACCGGATGATTTGCTGGTGTCGGCTGAGTGATGATGTGGTCACCTATTCCGCCTCTGTTTGCAAGATAGTCTCTTTCAAGGGAACTACTACTTGCTATTCCGCTTGTTCCATCTCCATGCATCCAAAGATTAATTCGAGCGATGTGAGCTACGGAAGTAGTGGTTTCGCACCCCAGAAGTCTTCGGCCGAATGTTTTTTTTGCCACAACCTTGTCAGCTCCGCAAAATCCCTCTGATACCCGCTCCAATGCAGCGACGAGAAAACCACCTACTCCGCAAGCTGGGTCATAAACAATATCATCACTATCAATTCGCCTACCTCGTAGTTGTTCGACAATTCTCACCATAGATCGAACAGTTTGCCGAGGTGTGAAATATTGTCCAAGATCATTTGACGCAGCATATGTTTGAAACACATCATAAACATCGACAATCTTAAAGAGACTTTCATTTAGACTGTCCATGAAATTCTGAACAGAAATATGATGCTTGGAGCAAATTACTGGAATATCTTCTCTTATTATTCTTTGCAAAGCATTTGCACCGTTGGTGGACTTTTCTTTTGCACTTGCCTCGACAAGCTTTGGCTCGACATACTTTAAAAATCCCTTTAAGTCTTGCCCGATGCCTTCATCGTCTGAGGATTCCATCATTGCTGCAATCGAAGAATGTATGTCTCTGCCAAGCTTATTGGCATCGAGTTTTTTGGGGGGGCTAATTATCTGTTTTAGAAAACCCTCCTCGCGACAGGCGATCAAAAATGCAGTGAATACTGTGATGCGATCCTGTGTCTCAACACTCTCCAATCTCATGACCTCGTTTATTCTCCTAAAGAAATCTCCTTGTATATGTTCCCCTAAAGGTGCTGGGGCAGCTTTTATTAATCCATCCTTGGATTTGGCAAGTTCAAGCAGTTCATTTTCCGAAGGCCAAATCAAATTCTCACGGTAGTTCTCTCGAAAGAGTTTTCCGTTTTCCATCCGACACTCAACAAACTCTCCCGTTGCTGAGTTGTAGAAATCGACAGAAAGATCATGACCATCAAACCCAATAGCCAAAGGAACATGTATGCCTCGCGATGATACGTGCTTGACATACCCTTGAGCCTCCTTTTGCGCCTTTCCAATATTCATGTGTTTTTTGCACTCAATCAGCGCAATAGGATCGGAGTGTTCAATATCTCTAAATATTGCGGCCTCCGGAATTCCCTGACCTTCTTTGCTATCTGGGTTTTTACTTCCTCCCTTTAAAGCTTGCCATAGCCTTTCGGACTTGGACTGCTCCCCTTGAAATAGCGCTCCTAGTCCAGCTGCTGGGTTTTCCGTTCTATCTGTTCGATACCTTTCCGCAACGATTTTATGCATGCGCATCTCGACCGTAATTTCCAACGCCATGAGAGCCCCCTATATATTTTGGACTCATCATTCATCTCTTAAAATGATGGTTGGATCAACAGCAATTTACGGGTGAATGTCGCTCATCTTTGCTATTTACTTCATCTCCACGAGTTATTTTTTTGAAATATGAAAGCAATTTAATTTCACTTTCTAATGCAATGAAATTTGATTGTGAGTAATTTGTTCAATAGAGACATTGAAAAGCGCAAATCTTCGGCCAGTTTCGGCGAGTGCATTTAACGAACCACCAACATAACGGAGCAAATATTCTCAAAATTGGTGGCAGATTTCGAATAACCGAGAAGCACACCGGAATTCTGGCGTTTTCGATCCGCGATGTATCTATTTGGAAAAGCGTCAGTTCAGGGGAAACCTGTGACTTGTTAAGTCAACATTCAGCCCTTCGAAATGCATTGATTCCGCGGGAAGGAGGCGCTTATATGGATGAATGAAGCCGAATCAAGCATCGCCATGGTCAATTCAAGCTTTGGGCTCGCCAAGTCGGCTACTTGCCGTCTGTCGGGCATGGCCTTAGTTTGTTGTCGAAATAGTCATCTCGGGAGCCATTGATATCAGGAAGCGGCGTGCGCCGAATCCAGCAATCAATGAAAGACAGCCATGCACAAG
>CAIRGS010000063.1 GCA_903878125.1 uncultured Nitrosomonadales bacterium
CGGCGCATATGGGATAAGGTTGGAAGACAAATTGATGAATCCTTCAGTTTCGCAATGGACTGGGATTTACTGGTTCGCTTCCGCGATGCTGGGGCGCAATTTGCACACATTCCACGCTTCCTGGGGGCATTCCGGATTCACGCACATCAGAAAACATCAGCAGCAATCAACGAAATCGGCCACAAAGAGATGGATCGGATACGAGAACGATTGCATGGAAAAGTGCCAACTCGTAAAGACATCCATAAATCAGTCCTCCCTTTCATGCTGAAACATGTTGCGGTGGATATGGTTTACCGCGTTAAAATGAGGCTGGGGGGCAAGAAATGACAAATTGGGGTAGCAGTGCGGCTTGACGACAAAACCCGCGAAATCATCAAAAGCGAAGTTGCCAGCCAGCTCGGAGCGGGAGCCATTGTTCGCCTATTCGGAAGCCGTGTAGATGACACGCAACGCGGCGGGGATATCGATTTGCTCATCGAGCCGGGCCGGCCTCTGGTGCATCGCATTCAGGCGGAATGCCGCCTGTCGGCCCGCCTACACATCAAGCTGGGTGGTCGCAAGGTCGATGTGTTGATCAAGGATCCGCTCAAACCACTGCTGCCCATTCATGAGCAGGCGCTACTCAACGGGATCATATTATGACAACGGCACAGAACAGCCAGTTTTTGTGGGGCAACTAATTCGGGTCACGGCGAAAGAAGCGCGTTATCTTGAGCGAACGGCAGACCGACTTCGAGCCCTGAACATTGATCTTTCCTGGGTTGAGTCGCTTGAAAACAGCGATGAATACAGTGAAATGCTCGACGCATTCGTCTCGCGCTATGGACGCCTGCAAGACACCTTGGGCGATAAGCTCTTGCCTGCACTGCTGCGCGCGGGTCTTGAGAAAACCGGCGCACAACTCGACAACCTGCTCCGCGCAGAAAAACTCGGCTGGATCGAATCGACTCAAGCTTGGGTTGAACTTCGCGAACTCAGAAACCGGCTGGTGCACGAATACATGGAATCTGCAGACGACCTTCTGGATGCCCTGCAACAAGCCTTGCAGGGTGTTCACGTACTGACCGAGACCCACTGTCGCATGGCAGCTTATGCGCAGCACTTTTCAGGAGGAGATGTCCATGCTCCAAAGTTATGAAGCAATTTGCGAACAAGGGCAAATGAAATGGTTGGGTGATCTGCCGCCAGTTGAAGAGACACGCGTAAGCGTTACTTCAGATAAAACGCCCTCTACATCCAGAGTAAAACACGAGCCTTCACCTCGCATAGCAGGGGGAAAGTGCTTGGCGATATAATTGCGCCAACAGCACCGTCTAATGATTGGGATTGCCTCAGTGGTTGAATTGGATACTGGGTGGTGACTGACGTGGATAAATTGATGACAAAAATAAAAGCAGCATCCCAATTTCAGCAGCCAATAGATATGCAACTCAAGGAGGTCTTGGACTATTTCCCAAAGATTGTGCTCGCGGTGCTATTTGGTTCTGTTGCATCGGGACACCAGCGTGCAGATAGTGATTTGGATATAGCTGTTGCTGCTGAACAAGCTATTACTGTTCATGAAAAAATGGCCCTGGTTGGTGCGTTAGCCGAGCGATTCGGACGCCCTATTGATTTGATTGATTTGAATGGGGTATCAGAGCCATTGCTTGGACAAATAGTGCGGCATGGCAGAAGAATACTAGGCAGCGACACCCTGTATGGAGAGTTGATTCGTCGACATGTGTTTGAGCAGGCAGACTTCATGCCGAATCGCACCAGGCTGCTCGCAGAAAGGCGGATGGCATGGATCGGGAAGTAGTCGAGCAAAAATTGGAATCGCTACGTCGCTGTTTGCAGCGTATAGAGACAAAGTGTCCAACGGATGCCGCTATGCTGATAGCGGACATTGATCTCCAGGACATCGTCTCGCTTAATCTCAGTCGTGCGGTGCAAATCTCAGTGGATATTGGAGCACATCTCATTGCCGGCATGGAAGTGCCACCGCCTGATAACATGGGACAAGTTTTTGATTTGCTGGCTCAGGAAGGTGTCTTGAATAACGAGTTGGCGAACAATCTCAAAAAGGCTGTCGGCTTTCGAAATATCGCGGTTCACAACTATGAAAATATCAACTGGGAGATTGTGCATTGCATAGTGAAATTTCACCTCGCGGATTTCTCGGAGTTTGCAAAGGCAATTGCGATGAGATTGGTAAAGTAACCGTGCAACTTTGCATTGAGCAATACCAAACGTTTAGCCAAGTCGCGTTTTAATTTTAATACCATCGTGAACGGACCGGCGGACTCAACGAAAACTCATTGAGGATGAACGAAGACATAAGCGTGCTTGAACCGGCCCGGGTAGAGCGGCTTTAGCCGCGATTTGTTTGAAATTCGCTGCTAAAGCCGCCCTACAGCTGTGGGTTATAGAGGAACGGCCACGGTTAGA
>CAIRGS010000064.1 GCA_903878125.1 uncultured Nitrosomonadales bacterium
AAGAAGATCAATATCCGCATGATTAGTTATGCTACCTAGCAATTTTTTGCCTGCTTCAAATGCGAGATCAACTGCTGTCTCCCCAGGGGAAGAGATATGCCGATTGTGTATGCCTGTCTTTTCCAGAATCTTCGGCATATCCCAGTCAGGATTGTCGTGTTGTAGCGTCTCAACGCCTTCTGCCGTATCCGGCAAATGATAAGAAATGGAGCTAATTTTTACTTTCATTGACCGGTCCTTAATTTGTTACGCGGGTTGACACGAAATTGATAGTTTTGACAATTGCTCGGATATTTATATTCGCTTTGCACTGCTAATAAACGCTATGCCCGCAACGCCACCACAATCCCAACTACAATTAGAGCGACACCGACAAAATATTGTGGTTGAAAGCGCTCGCCAAAAAAAATATGACTGCCAAGAGGGACGAGAATAAAAGCCAAGGCCATCAAAGGATATATTCGTCCAAGTTCTATTTTTTGCAAAACCCAGACCCAGGCTACAGAGATAATGGCATAAAGTGCCAATGAAGTTAGAAGTGTTGCGGCGGTTTTAAGCGCGAACAAACTTCCAGTTTCGGTTAGCGAAGTAGCGCTAGCTTTGAACAAAATCTGACCTACCGCCAAACCCACCACACACAAAACAGCAACCAATTGAAACAGCATTTTATCCTTCCACTTTCTTGACGACTGCATGACAAACAAAGAACAGGTTCAAATCAATCGATGGGACAGGGAAAGGCCACCATGCTTCAGTACGCTCGGGAAAATAATGTCTTAACAAGGCAATCAAGTTATTGCATGAATTGACATGTTCTCTTGCCATGAGATAGTCGTAAGGGATGCCTTGTGCAACTGCATTTCTTCTCGGTCCTAAATGCCTGCCCAGACGCCAGGCAATACCCGGATCAGTTAGAATAAGTATAGAAAGTATCCCGCCATCCTTTACCACACGTCGCCATTCTATAATAGCTAAGTGTGGTTGGTAAATATGCTCAAGGACATGGGTTGCAATTAACCTGTCAAAGCTGTTATCGGCATAACTTAATCCCCCACCGCTTTGCATCTCAAATAAAAGCCTGTTACCCGACTTGTCGTTCAGTTTTCGTTTGGCGATCTCAAGCATCTTCGGATCTAAATCGGATAAAACATACTGATCAAAACGATGCTTAATGAAATTCAGATGTTCGCCTGTACCCGCACCAATTTCTAATACCTTGGGGAAGCAATCTCGCTCCCGAAAATGCTTCTCAGTCAAACGATGGCTCGCGCGCATGACAGCTGATTGTAAGGGGCTTGAGTAATTGGAATCATCATAAACGTCCGCGAATCTGGCGCGCTGATCCAGCCAAGCTTGATCTTCATTTTGCATCTGATTCCTTATTGTGTGTTGGATTGCTTTTTTGAATTCCGGCGCATCTTATGGAATGGTCTGCGTGGCATCGCAGATATGTCGTACGCCAGAAAAGCAAGTACCAGCTGTAATCCCATCAAAGTTGGGAGAGCTGAAAGCATAACAGTGCCTACCGGCGTAGTGATACTTTCTCGTATTGCGATAAACCAGTGCCATCCACCGAAACTCACACCAAACATAAGAAGTAAGATGCCTATTGGCAGCTCAATTGAAGCGAGTGACATATCGCGCAGGTAGTAGTTGTAAAAAATTCGTTTCGAAAAATTGCGAACATGCTTAAAAAGAAACTCGCCGACAATCTTTGAG
>CAIRGS010000065.1 GCA_903878125.1 uncultured Nitrosomonadales bacterium
CCGATCAGCACGGGGGCCGGCTGCATCTCTTCGAGATATTCACAGATCGCGGTGATCTCACAAATAAAACGGCCATCGTCCAATTCCAGAGCTGGAGTTTGGCCCGCAGCATTGACCGCAGTGTTGTAAGGCGGGCGGCGGTTTTCACCGCCCATCAGGTCGACCGTGACGATCGGTAGATTTATGCCTTTCTCGGCCAAGAACATGCGCACCACATGCGGGTTGGGTCCAATTGAGCTATGCAGTTTCATCGAATTTACCTTTCGTTGTTGCCCCGTTGGTCGGGGTCGGGACGCGCGAGTATTGCACTGCGACCAGCCTAAGAAAATTAAAGACATTGGCGAAAAATTGTAGTACTAGCTCAGTTTCTAGATTTATTCCGCGCAAACGGGTCACCTCTCAAAGGAGAATTTTAGGCTTGAGTCCTGACCCTCATGAATAAGATTATCTTGACATGCGTTGAAAACCGACGTACACCCTGCTTCGTCATTAACTAGGGAGACTTGAATGACCAAGCAGAAAAACCTGATGATGTTCCAAATCATGGCCGGCGCCGTATACGGCTTGTGGTTCGTATTTGCACCGGGAAGTTATCACACAATGATGGGCGCAACAGCCGAAGCGATAACACCGCTGGCCAATGCAAATCTTTCGATTTGCGGCTTCGGGCTGTTTGCATTGACTTACGCCTTCTGGAAGATGCGCGAGATGATTTCTGCTGAAAACAGCGCTTCCGTCATGGGTGTCTTTGCTGTGGCCTGGCTGGTCTATGGTTTGGGCGGGCTGTACCTGGCATTTCTACACGGAACGCTATCTTTGGCGAATAAACAAGTGGATCAGAGCTTGCTGTTCCTGGTCCTGGCTGCATATTTTTATGCAAGCCGGGCGCCTGCCGCAGCGCCTGCTGAATAGAGACACAGGGAGGGGGCGATTTGCCCCCTTCGTCCTATTTATCTGCCGGCAGCCTGGCCCAAGCTCGCGAAATTTTTTGAAAAAAATAGTTATCGGCTTGGGCGCGCGGCACGGGCCAATTTCAGGAATGCTTCAAGCTGATGCCGCCACCGCTTATAGCCGTCCATACTCGGATGTAACCCGTCATTGAAGTAGGTCGTAATCTGCCGACCTTTTGCGTCGATAACTGCCGGGTATACAGCGGCAGTTTCAAGTCCCAAGTGCAACACCCGGTTCAATGGAGTTGAATTGACGGTTGAGAAGAGGCCTTGAGCATTCGCCCAAAGACCTCCAGCGGGGAGTGAAAATCATGGGTCGCTCGGGGTCGTTGGTTGAGCTTATCGGCAATGGCATCGAGATCTTCTTGGGAGTGAACCGATAAATCGGTCCCCTTTGGCAGGTACTGGCGCAGCAACCCATTGGTGTTCTCGCAACTGCCCCTTTGCCATGGGCTGTGGGGATCACAGAAATAGACCTTGACGCCCGTTTGCGCTGTGAGTTCGGCGTGCTTGGCCATCTCCTTGCCCTGGTCGTAGGTCAAGCTCAGACGAAGCGGTGCTGCGATCAAATTCAGCTTGGCGACAAAACCAAGTACCGCTGAAGCTGCGGTGGCGTCGTCCATCCTGGCCAGCAGCACCAAACGACTGCTGCGCTCAACCAGCACGCCAACCGACGACTGGTTACCCGCCCCCTTGATGAAATCGCCCTCCCAATGACCCGGCATGACGCGGTCCTCTACCTCTGGCGGGCGGACATGGATACTGAGCATGTCGGGAATCCGTCCACGGCGGTCTATGCCTCGGGTCCGCGGCAAATGGGTGCTCCGCCCTTGACGCAAACACGCGATCAACTGACGGCGCAGTTCGCCCCGCGGATGTGCATAGATGGCCGTGTAGATGGTTTCGTGAGACACGTGTTTACTGGCGTCGGTCGGATAGACCCGTTTGAGAATACCGGAGATCTGCTGCGGCGACCAATTCCAATTCAGCATGGACAAAACGATGAGCCACAGCCCGCTTCGAGGATGTAGCTTCGCCACCGGTCGCGCGTGCCGGCGTCGGTCGTGGCTGCGACTTTGCGCTGCAGAACTCGCATAGGCCGCGTCCGGACAAGTGTTGCGCGTCAGTTCCCGACTGACGGTTGAAGCAGACCGCCCCAGCGCACGAGCAGTCGCCCTTACGCTTGATCCGGTCTGTTTCATGCTCGCAATCGTCATGCGTTCCTCAGGCTGTAGTTGAAGGTAAATCGACTTGGTTTGCATTCGGGCACCTTACCAAGAACGAGGTGTTGCGCTTCAGATTTGAGGCCGCCTCTTATTTGACAAGTTTGTCTATAACCCAATATCTCGAAAAGAATATTTTTGCCGTCCACGGTAAAGCTACAACTGTCGTGACTAGTGCGTAGGCACCCATCG
>CAIRGS010000066.1 GCA_903878125.1 uncultured Nitrosomonadales bacterium
ACACATCCTTACTGAAAGCAGAACGGAGCAAAATAAAACCACCTAAACTCTATAAGGTACTACTGTTTAACGACGAGTTCACCACGATGGATTTTGTAATAGAGGTTTTACAAACTTTTTTTCCTATGAACCGTGAACGCGCCATCCAATTGATGCTCAAAGTACACCATGAAGGGTTGGCAATATGCGGGGTCTATACTAAAGATGTCGCAGAAACGAAGGTGGAGCAGGTATCGGCATTTGCCAAACAGCACGGACATCCACTACGATGTGGATTAGAGGAAACATAATTATGATCGCGCAAGAACTTGAAATCAGCCTGCACTTAGCGTTTGTCGAAGCACGCCAAAAACGCTTCCAATTTATCACGGTGGAGCACCTGCTACTTGCCATGCTGGATAACTCTTCTGCGGCACATGTATTGCGTGCCTGCGGGGCAGATATTGAAGAATTGCGCGCAGTACTAACCGACTTTATTAATACTCATACGCCCGTAGCGCCCGGTAGCAGCGAAGTAGACACGCAGCCCACCGTCGGCTTCCAGCGGGTCATCCAGCGCGCCATTTTGCACGTGCAATCATCTAACAAGAAAGAAGTTTCCGGAGCCAACATCCTGGTTGCCCTGTTTAGCGAAAAAGATTCCCATGCCGTGTTTTTCCTAAACCAGCGTGCTATCACCCGGCTGGATGTAGCAAACTATATTGCACATGGAATCGATAAAGCGGCTCAATCAAGTACCCAAAAATCAGCAGACGCCGAAATAGAACAAGAACAAAGCCAGAAAAGCGCCCTGAACGACTACACGCTTGATCTCAACGCACAAGCTTCGGCTGGCAAAATCGATCCCCTGATCGGTCGCGAAACCGAGTTGACCCGAGTTATTCAAACCCTTTGCCGCCGTCGCAAGAACAACCCGTTACTGGTCGGTGAGGCTGGTGTTGGTAAAACCGCTATCGCCGAAGGCTTGGCGCGCCGGATTAACGAAAACAACGTGCCAGAAATTCTCAAAAACGCTCATATCTATGCATTAGACATGGGCGCACTACTGGCCGGCACTAAATATCGCGGCGACTTTGAGCAACGACTGAAGGCTGTACTCAAAGAATTGGCCGATGAACCTCATGCCATTCTGTTCATTGATGAAATACATACTTTGATAGGCGCAGGCGCAGCCTCGGGCGGCACCATGGATGCTTCCAACTTACTCAAACCCGCGCTTTCAAATGGCACACTTAAGTGCATCGGTGCTACTACCTATCAAGAATATCGCGGCATTTTCGAGAAAGATCATGCGCTGTCGCGCCGTTTCCAGAAAGTAGATGTGCCGGAGCCCTCAGTTGAGCAGACCATTGAAATTCTAAAAGGATTAAAGTCTCGCTTCGAGACTCATCACGGTATCAAATACAGCGCCGCAGCGCTAACCAGCGCGGCCGAACTTTCATCACGTTTCATAAATGACCGACATCTTCCTGACAAAGCTATTGACGTGATAGATGAAGCGGGTGCAGCACAACGCATACTGCCAAAATCAAAGCAGAAAAAACTTATCGGCAAGCATGAAATTGAGGACATCATTGCAAAGATTGCGCGCGTACCTTCACGCACCGTTTCTTCGGATGATCGCAATCTGTTAAAAACGCTGGATCGCGACCTCAAGACCGTAGTGTTTGGCCAGAATGCCGCCATTGATATGCTGGCACGCGCTATAAAAATGTCCCGGAGTGGCTTGGGCAATCCGCAAAAACCCATCGGCAGCTTCTTATTCTCTGGCCCTACTGGTGTGGGCAAAACCGAAGTTGCGCGCCAACTTGCCTTTGCAATGGGCATGCCGCTACATCGCTTTGACATGTCTGAATATATGGAACGTCACGCCGTGTCGCGCCTTATTGGGGCACCACCTGGCTATGTCGGCTTCGATCAGGGTGGCCTACTCACTGAAGCAATCAACAAGCAGCCTCATTGTGTGTTACTGCTTGACGAAATCGAGAAAGCACACCCGGACATTTTTAATATTCTGTTACAAGTGATGGATCACGGCACCCTCACTGACAACAACGGACGCAAGGCTGATTTCCGCAATGTAGTTATCATTATGACCACCAATGCGGGTGCCGAAGCGTTAAACAAGGCACAAATAGGCTTCACCAAGAGCGGGGTGAGCGGCGACGAATCGGCCGAAATCAAGCGACTATTCACCCCGGAATTCCGTAACCGCTTGGATGCTACCATTTCCTTCGCCGCACTGGACAAAGAAGTCATCTTGCGCGTAGTAGACAAATTCCTGATGCAACTTGAGGAACAACTACATGAAAAGAAAGTTGAGGTCATCTTCACCGATGCGCTCAAAGATTACCTCGCCAAGACTGGCTTCGACCCACTAATGGGCGCACGCCCGATGGCGCGTTTAATTCAGGACACCATACGAAGCGCACTGGCAGACGAGTTATTGTTTGGCAAACTATCCAACGGTGGCAAAGTGACCGTCACGGTAGATAAGGACGAGAAGGTGCAATTGGAATTTACGGAAGAAGCCGTTGTTATTTAATTTTTGCTATGTCACCGTTAATTGCTGGCAATCAAACAGTCATCGGACTCGCGAAGCAGAAAAGACAAGAGAACCTTTATATTGTGAATCTGCCGATTGAAAATATGGATATTCGAACTGGTGCTGCCTTGAAATTTTAATCAATACACTATCCATAGAACTAACGGAAGCCAGCAATTATCATCACAATTCTTGTATGCAATTTTTCTCAGGACGCAGGGGAAATCAATTCGCGACTGTACGGTTGCGTCCCATTTCTTTGGCTATAAACAAGCGCTTATCTGCAAGTTGCAGTAACATTTCAGCATTTAACATTGCAGGGGCTTTGCTGGCCACCCCGATGCTGATAGTGACTGTCAAGTTCAGGGAACTCTGTCCCGCAGCAACATTCTGGCGCAATCTTTCCGCATACTGATAGGCCTGATCCGCGTGTGCATCCGGGCAAATCACTAAAAATTCCTCCCCACCAAAACGGCACACCATATCCTGCTTGCGCGCGGATGAGCGTAAGACTTGTGCCACCTGCTGTAGCACATCATCCCCGACCTTATGGCCATAAGTGTCGTTAACCCTCTTAAAGAAATCTACATCTACCAACATGCAAGACAGCGAACGGCCACTGCGTTCTGCCATGGCCCACTGCTGCTCTAGATAATCATTTGCATGACGACGATTGGGCAACTCGGTCAGTACATCAGTAAGCGCCATTTGGTGCAATCTATGGTTTGATGCCGCCAACTGTGCGGCAACGGTGCGTAACTGCTGATGTTCAGACTTCCGTTCTTCCTGCAACTGCACCATACGCTGAGTGACACACAGTCTCGCACCCAGTACTTTTGAGTTAACTGGCTTGGGTACGTAATCGGAGGCTCCAGCCTCAAATATCTCTCTTATCCTATACAAATTTTCTTGGTTCATCATGACAAACACAGGGGTATTTTGCCATAGCTCGTTGCATCTAAGCGCCTTGCAAAAATCGATGCCATTCATCTTAGGCATATTCCAATCTGTAATTATAAGTTGAGGTATAAATTGATCGAGCAAGCTTAACGCCTCTACCCCATCGCCTGCAGTAGCAACCGTATGCCCAGCCTTTGTCAGTGCAAGTTTCAACACCAACATCGTTGCATAATCGTCCTCCACCAACAGGATACGCAATGGATAAAACGCCTCCAAGCTAACCTCAGGCGCCCCGACATCAAGCATTTCCAGCTCAGTTGGTGGCGCAGTTTGCAAAATCTCCTTGAAGAAGGGTATCTCTGTCGACTGAATGCCGAATAACTTACTCCATTCACGCCATTGCTGCACCGTTTTATCAGCTAACTCAGTAAAAATGTCCTCCTCCCAGCCCAACCTGGCGGCCGTAAGAGTCAATTTCTGCACCAGTTTATACCGTTGTCGTTCGTGCGATAAACACACCCTGGAAAAATAGCTTGCGATATGCAATGCGTTTAAAATATTCCAGTTCCGATTGCCTTCGGCAAGATCAGACAGCGCTGGATCTTCATGATATAAAGCGGCTATTTGGAATACTTGTGGCAGACCCCAGTCTGCTAACATCTCTTTTGTCAATTGATTATGATCAAGCCCGAATTCAGTGCGTTCAAGATCGATCAATATGGTGTCTGTGTCTTCTGCTCCGACCTTTTCAAGGATGAGAGAATACTCTTGAGGATATGCCATCGCTAGTCCTAAGGAACCAACTTGACTCAGCAAGCCGAGAATAAACATTTCCTCAGCTGATCCCATTCTACGACCTTCTACAAAGTTTTTTGCAGCAATAGCCGTCAACAACGATTGCGACCAAAAATTTGGGTAATTGAATTTTCGGCAGATCCCATCGCGACTACCATCCACTAGAGACATGCCCAACACCACATTACGTACAACGCTCAAACCCAATGACATAACCACATCTGATATGGATACAATAGGTCTTGTCTGGTAGGACATGAGCACATTGGCCATCTTAATTAGCCGACCCGATAATGCCGGATCAGTCTTTATCGCGTTGGCAATCTCCTGAGTTGTTACATCTTCCTTCAAGGTGAGCTGAATAATTTTCAGAGCCAAACCTTTGGGGGAAGGTAAATGATTTTTTGCCTTAAGTGCCTCAAACTCAACATTAATCATAGCTCAATTTATCCTAAATCCGGCCACAAACAACTGTCGACACAGCTATAGCTACTTCATTACGCACTATTATATACACGACGATGTCGAATAAACTCACGCAATGCTGGCAGAAATGAAATTGAAATGACAACGATAACCATAAGGGTCAAATTATCTTTCACCACTGGGATATTGCCTAAAAAAAAGCCTCCCATGATGAAAAGGCTAATCCAGGCGATACTCCCTAACGCGCTGAACAACATGAACAGCCGATAGCGCATCAAACCAATGCCTGCTACGAATGGCGCAAAGGTTCGCACAATGGGCAGAAAGCGAGCAAACAGGATAGCCTTGCCTCCGTGCTTCTTGTAAAACGCATGCGTCTTTTCCAAATACTCATGTTTAAGAAAGCTCGAGTTGGCACGCTTAACTAAACGCATGCCTACCAACCGACCGATCCAGTAGTTGGTGCTATCCCCTGAAAATGATGCAACCATCAGCAACGGCAGAACCAGCTTTATTTGCAGCGCGCCAACCCCGCAAAGCGCACCTACCACGAACAACAGTGAATCTCCAGGTAGAAAAGGCATTACCACCAGCCCGGTTTCGCAAAAAATAATCAGGAACAGAATGACATAAATCCACATGCCATATGCCTGCATAATTGCTAATAGATGAGCGTCCAGATGCAGGACAACATCCATAAAAGAAGCGAGCAGTTCCACAGTCTAGGGTAAAACTTCTTCAGCCACTTTTTCCGTCTTGATGAAGTCCTCGCGCGAAACACCCATCAGCATAAGCAATGGGCTGGCCACCAGCACCGAGGAATAAATACTGAACAGAATACCAATGGTCAACGCCAGCGCAAAATAATGCAATGTCTCCCCGCCCAAGAACAGCATCGCTGTCACCATCATCTGGGTACAAAGGTGGGTAATGATGGTGCGCGACATAGTGCGTGTAATCGCGTTGTCGATTATTTCGGAAACCTCGGTTTTGCGCATCTTACGGAAGTTTTCACGGATACGATCGAACACTACTACTGATTCATTTACCGAGTAGCCTAACACGGCTAGCAGCGCCGCCAGCACGGTGAGTGAAAAATCCCACTGGAAGAATGCAAAAAAACCGATAATAATAATTACGTCATGCAAATTGGCGATTATCGCGGCAAGGCCAAACTTCCACTCGAATCGCGCCCAAAGGTAGCAAGCGATACCTATGGACACCAACAACAGAGCAAGCGCACCATTCTCCACCAAATCTTTGCCCACTTGCGGGCCGACAAATTCGACGCGGCGCATTTCCACACTGGCATCCTGCTGGCGCAACTTGTCGAGAATCTGCTCGCTCAATTTCGCGCCCACTACATTCTGCTTAAGCGATACCTGCAGCAGCACATCATGGCTAGAGCCAAAGTTTTGCACTAACACATCATGCAACCCCATGTCAGTCAGTTGCCCACGCACCTTGTTCAGGTCAGCAGTCTGAGCGTAATGCACTTCCATCACCGTTCCACCGGTGAAATCCACACCGAAATTCAACCCTTTAGTTGCGATAAAAAATACCGCCAGAATAAATGTCACAAGGGAAATTGTGGTGGTATACCGCCCATAGCTCATGAACGGAATGTTGCGATTGATCTTGAAAAATTCCATTTATTGCCTCTTTATACTTAACCGATGGAGATATTGGTCAACCGCAGCTTGCGCCCGTAAATCAGGTTAACAAGTGCACGTGATATCAACACTGCACTGAACATCGAAGTAAGAATGCCCAAACATAATACAACAGCGAAACCTCGAACCGCTCCGGAGCCAAACATAAACAACGCGAAACCCGCGATAAAAGTGGTGATGTTGGAATCGAGTATGGTACGGAACGCATTCTCATATCCGGCATGGATGGATGCTTGTGGCGTATTGCCATTACGCAGCTCCTCCCGAATACGCTCATTGATCAAAACGTTGGCATCAATCGCCATGCCCAGTGTCAGCGCAATACCTGCCATACCAGGCAAAGTCAGCGTGGCTTGCAGCATGGACAACAATGCCACCAGCAACAATAAGTTAGCGCCCAGTGCCAGAACGGAAACCACGCCAAACATCAGGTAATAGGCAATCATAAATATCGCAATAGCGACAAATCCGATCTGAGTGGAACGAAAGCCACGCACAATATTGTCCGCGCCAAGACTAGGGCCTACAGTGCGCTCCTCAATGATTTCCATCGGCGCCGCCAGCGCACCAGCACGCAGCAACAAGGATATATCGTTTGCTTCCTTGGTATTCATTTGGCCGCTAATTTGCACGCGCCCGCCGCCAATTTCCTCACGGATGACTGGGGCAGTAACCACTTCTCCTTTACCCTTTTCAAATAAGATGATAGCCATACGCTTGCCGACATTCTCGCGCGTTGCTTCTTTAAACTTACGCGTACCCGCGCTATCCAGATTGATATGCACTGCTGGCTCATTGCTGCGGTTGTCAAAACCGGGTTGGGCATCATTGATGCGCTCGCCAGTGAGCAGCACATTTTTCTTCACCAGCAGCATAGAGCCGTCCCGATCCTTGAACATCTCAGTACCAAACGGCGCGACAGAACCATCGGAAAGTTTATGCTCATCATCCACCAGACGCACTTCCAGTGTCGCGGTGCGGCCAAGAATATCTTTCGCGTGTGCCGTATCCAGCACACCGGGGAGCTGTACTACAATACGATCTACACCTTGCTGCTGAATTATCGGCTCGGCAACGCCTAATTCATTAATACGGTTGCGTAAAGTAACTAAATTCTGCTGCACAGCAGATTCCTGAATGCGTTTTTCTTCCTGAGGCTTTAAGGTGGCAAGCAAGAGAATCTCGTTGCCTTCATTCTTGTCGTTGAAGGCCATGCTACCGAAACGTTGTTTGAGTTCTGCCGAACCTTTGCTACGCGTTTCGGCATCACGGAACTTAACCGTCACCAATCTTCCATCACGACTAACACCAGAATATGCGATATTCTGATCACGGAGGATGCTCCGAATATCGCCGGAAGCTGCTTCTATTGCCTTATCCAGCGCACCCTTCATGTCGATCTGCAACAAGAAATGCACCCCACCTCGCAGGTCCAATCCAAGGTACATGGGCCGAGCATTCATAGCAGTTAGCCACTGCGGCGAGCGTGACAGCAAATTGAGGGCAACCATGTAATCATCGCCCAGCTTCGCCTGCAAAATATCCTTGGCTTTAAGCTGGTTATCGGTGTTATTAAAGCGCGCTTTAACACTAGTAGGATCCAGCGTGACCCCTTCCGCGTTCAGATTTGCCGCTTTAAGCGCATCATCCACCCGCTGCAGCAATACACTATCCGCCTTAAGATTGGGACGCAAGGGCAATATTTGCACAGCAGGAGATTCACCATAAAAATTAGGCAGGGTGTAAATCAGACCCAGAATAAATACAACGAGAACAAGCAGATATTTCCACAGCGGATAACGGTTCATTGCAGTACCTTAAATCGACTTGATTGTCCCCTTGGGCAGCACCGTTTGAACCGCACTTTTCTGAATCAGAACTGTAACGTTTTCGGCGACTTCCAAGCTGATATAGTTTTCGCCCACCTTGGACACACGACCCAACTCCCCACCAACAGTGATGATTTCATCACCTTTTTGCAGGGCAGCCAGCATGGCCTTTTGTTCCTTGGCGCGCTTCTGTTGTGGGCGCAGTAAAAGAAAATAAAAAACTGCGCACACTGCGACCACAGGCAGAAATTCCATGAAGCCGGAACCGGACGCAAGTGCAGCGGATTGTGCATAAGCGTTGTTAATCAACATGACTTCTCCCAGTTAAAATTTTGCAGCGGCGAATTCTAGCACGAACTGGCGCGGGCTTGCCTAAACCGGGTAACGAACTTATCGAACTGGTGGGTAGTAATAGCGGCTCGAATTTCACTCATCAACTCATGGTAATAATGCAAGTTATGAATGGTATTAAGGCGCGCGCCGAGTATCTCGCCGATGCGATGTAGGTGGTGCAAATAAGCGCGGGTAAAATTACGACAGGTATAACACATGCATTGTTTATCAATCGGTTGAACATCAAGGCGATATTTAGCGTTCTTGATCTTGATATCGCCGTTGCGAGTAAAAAGCATACCGTTTCGCGCATTGCGTGTGGGCATCACACAATCGAACATATCTATGCCATGCGCGACCGCAGCCACCAAATCTTCCGGCGTACCTACGCCCATCAGATATCGCGGCTTGTCGATGGGCAGCTGCGGTGAGGTATGCTTCAGAATGCGCAGCATGTCTTCTTTCGGCTCCCCCACCGACAATCCACCTATGGCGTAACCGTCAAAGCCGATATTTACCAGCTCACGCAACGATTTATCGCGCAAATGTTCGAACATGCCGCCCTGCACAATCCCAAAGAGCGCATTGGTATTGCCTTCATGCGCATGTTTTGAACGCTCTGCCCAGCGCAAGCTGAGGTGCATAGAATCAGCTGCTCGATTTTCATCCGCCGGATAAGGTGTGCACTCATCGAAAATCATCACGATATCGGAATTCAGCACTTTCTGAATTCGTATGGATTCTTCCGGTGTCAGAAAGCATTTATCACCATTCACTGGAGATTGAAACTTAACTCCCTCCTCGGTAATCTTGCGCAACGCGCCCAAACTGAATACCTGAAAGCCGCCAGAATCAGTTAAGATCGGCCCATCCCAGCCCATGAAACCATGCAAGCCGCCGTGCGCCTCAATCACATCCAGACCCGGGCGAAGCCATAGATGAAAAGTGTTGCCTAGCACAATCTGGGCGCCAATTTCTCTTAATTCGATAGGCGACATCGCCTTCACTGTGCCATAAGTACCGACTGGCATAAAAGCGGGGGTTTCAACGATACCATGAGCTAAAGAAAGTGTTCCACGACGAGCAAAACCGTCAGTGGCGTTCACACAAAAATCCATCAAAAAATCTCCCTCAGTCGCAATAACCACTACTTTGATAATGACTCAGGCATTTCAAATAACTCGTATAGCCAATCAATCATCCAGCGACCATTTTCACGGCGAATAGAATCTCTACTTCTGCGTCTTAACAATACTCATCGCCGTCGCTACCATAGTCCCCATGTCAGCCATATTACCGGGCAAAATTAGAGTATTGCCTAGCTTAGCGACATTACCGAAAGCGTCCACATATTTTTCCGCCACCTTGAGGTTAACGGCTTCCATTCCTCCTGGAAACTGGATGGCTAATGCGACCTGCTGAATAGCCAAGGCGGTAGCTGTAGCGACTGCCGTTATGGCCGCTGCTTCGCCTTGAGCGGCATTAATCACCGCCTGTTTCTCGCCTTCAGAACGCTGGATAAAAGCTTCGCGCTCGCCAGTGGCAATATTAATCTGCTCTTGTTTGCGCCCTTCGGAAGCCGCAATCAATGCACGCTTTTCTCGTTCCGCAGTAATTTGCGCCTGCATGGCAAGCAGAATTTCCTTGGGTGGCACCAAATCCTTAATCTCATAACGCAATACCTTCACTCCCCAACTGGCTGCAGCTTCATCCAGAGCCGCGACCACAGCACGGTTGATATCATCCCGCTCCTCGAAAGTCTTATCCAATTCCATCTTGCCAATTGCCGAGCGTAAGGTAGTCTGTGCAAGCTGAGTGATCGCGCTGAGATAATCGCTAGAACCATAAGAAGCCAGCTTCGGGTCTGTCACCTGAAAAAAAAGGACACCGTCCACTTGTAGCTGCGTATTGTCCTTGGTTATACAAATCTGGCTGGGGACGTCCAATGGGACTTCCTTGAGCATGTGGCGGTATGCGATACGATCGATAAATGGGACCACAATATTCAATCCAGGTGCTAACACAGCATGAAACTTCCCCAAACGCTCAACCACCCAAGCATGCTGTTGCGGCACCACATTGAGAGCCTTGACGACAAAAACAACGGCAGCTACAAAGATAAACAGTGCAATTTCCATATATTTTCCTAACGTTATTATTGTTGCTGCTTGTAAGGCGTCAAAATTAATTTTGAACCCTGTACTGCCTTGATATAGAGCGCTCCATCGCGCGACGAACCCGGAGACTCCAACTCCGCATCCCATTCTGTGCCGCGGTAATACACACGCGCAACGCTCTCCCCACGCCAAGATATAACCCGCACCGACTGACCGATGTCCAAACTTTGGCTAATCATCTTGCCAGTACGCATGCCTTTCGTGCGGCGCAAGATAACTGTGCCCAATATACTGGCCACCGCACTTAGCGTGATTTGCAACGGTAAGTTAAGCCCAAGCAGTGCCGCAATACCTGCCAGACCCAAAGCAATACTTACTATTAGCATGTAGAACGTTCCTGTTGCCATTTCTAATGCCAACAGACCAAAAGCTAACAGAAACCAATATACGTAGGGCTCCATTTCCAATTTTTTATAATCCTCTAATCAAGCCTCATGATCATATCAGACCCAGCTGTTTCCAGTGACCCCCTCCAGCAGTCACCCTGCTTGCTCTAACGTGCGGGATAGCGCATTGATGTTTGCCTTAACTGTGATTATCGGCATATTTAATTATTAGTTAAAGGGCGGCCTGGCCTTTGTTACCGGCTGTGTATGAGCCGCTATCTGGTGGAGCTTGAAGGAGGCGGGGATCGAAATGCAAGGAGCCTGACTGGGCTCCTTGATTGATGTAAATATGTAAACAAATCAGAGCAGAGGATTTTTTCGTCTGCATGTCTGCCTTGCCCTTTTCGATTGAGGCGATAAATAAGGCAATCGCGAATCGCGGAACTACAGCCAAATGATTAGTTCGGATACAAGCTGATCGCCCGACACGCGGAAGTTATGACTCGTCCCGCTAAAACATATTATCTACTATAAAATAGTTTGGCTATCAAAAATGCTAAAACAAGCAATTACAATTTAGTCCCTGTCATGGTTCCTGCCATGGCCGCCCCTGTCATGACCACCCCGCCCCTCGCCCTGAAAGTTACCATGAGAACGATAGCGAGGAACATAAACATTGTTATACCAATTATCATGAACAAAATAGACTGGCTGACCACAGGCGCCATATATTTGGCAGTGCTTGCGCCAGTTTTTCCGGTGACCCAAGGGCACACGCAGATAAATCGGTTGCGGCGCCACACCCATTGGCATTGGCTGAATTATGACAGGCGCTGTGTAAACTAACTGGGGTTGCGGATAATTACCTATATCGATTCGACCATAAAAGCCGGGTTGACCAATACTAACGGACACTCCGACATCGTCAGCTAATGCTGGAACAGTGATAGTGACCAGCGCCACTGCAAATAGAAAACGTTTCATTTTAGAATCCTTTTTTCGTTAGCCATAGTGATTTAACGCGCTAGAACACTAAACCGATGACATTTGATATCGGGGCAATTAGTCTTTATATGCTTCTACTTCGAACACCAACTTTATGTCATCGCCTATGTTAGGCAGACCAAATTTCATGCCAAAGTCTGAGCGTTTAATCTGTGCGCTGGCATCCGCGCCACATAGTTCTTTTTTCTTCATAGGGTGATTGGCGCACTTTAAGGCAAGAATGGTCAGCGTTACCGGTTTTGTCACACCGAGTAGAGTGAGATTGCCTTCTACACTGACCGGAGTATCACCCTTGAATCTTACTGCACTCGATTTGTATGTAAGATTAGGGAATTCGACGACATTGAAGAAATCTGGTGAGCGCAGATGGTCATCGCGCTTGCCAAATCCAGTGGTGATTGAAGCCGCTTCAATGGTGACATCCACCGACCCACTCTTTGCAGCACGGTTTAAAGTTACTTTACCGCTACTTTTATCGAAACGTCCCTGCATGGTGGAAAAACCCAAATGATTGACGCTGAAATGTGCGTAGGTATGTTGAGGATCCATGCTGTAAGAATCAGCAGCGTGGGCAGCGAATGGCAAACTTGCCAACAATAATACGGCAATGATATTTCGTTTCAACATAGTGTTCTCCTTTGTATTAGAAACATTGGCGCACAGACCGCATGGAAATTACATATTAGGCCTGCCGCACACGACTTAAAGCAACAACAAAAAAATTTACCACCTGGCCAATTATGGAACAAACGTAACAAAGCGGCTCAATAGAATTAGTGACAATAAACACAGTACATTTGCAGCCGTAAAAAAACGGCAATCACATTTATTAAAGTAGGATTACCTGCCACTTATAATATTATTGGCTCATTTGGCAATTCATTCACTGAAGTAGATTTTTTCGGGAAATGCTGCTGCAAATAGCTACTTACTGCATGAATTCCCTTGATTACCCCAGCTTCAAAATTGCCCAGCCGAAATGCCGATTCCATTTCAAGACAAATTTTTTCCCAGCCAGCCTTGCCAAGCTTCGTGTGTATGCCACGGTCTGCAACAATTTCCACGTCTCGATCGGCGAGCAGCAAGTAAATCAACACTCCATTATTGTGCTCGGTGTCCCACACTCTCAATTGCGAAAACATATCGATAGCCCGCTCACTTGCAGTCTGGTTACGCCAGAGAGCGGCGAAATCGAGTGACGCTTCAACCGCAAAGCGGACTTGCCCGGCATGTTTGGCTTCGGCTTCATGAATCGCCTGCTCGATGGCGTGCAGCGAATGTGCAGGGAACGCGGCCTTCACCGCCATGCTGCCAGTAATCAAATGCTTAATAATGCGCTGAATAGCCATTCACCATCGCCCCGATGCCCCACCGCCGCCAAAACCACCACCGCCGCCACCAAATCCACCCCCGCCAAACCCTCCTTGGCCGAAGCCACCTCCTCCAAAAGTGCCGCGTCCACCATCTACCAAAGTGAAGATCAACGCGATGACGCCCACAATTCCCGCAATTAAAATAGACGCGACGATGAACCAAGCGAGCATAGCTATAACAAAACCAATGATAATCGCTGCGGGTAAGCGCCCTAAAAATTTGCGCAGTACGCCGCCCACCACAATCGTCAGCATAAATCCGATAAACAACAATGACTCAAGATTTTGAAAGCTTCCTGATATTGCACTGCGATCACGTGGAGGCGGTAACGATTCGCCTTCGATTACTGCAAGCAGTTGTTCGATCCCCGTTGAGATACCCGCATAGTAATTTCCTCGCTTAAAGTGCGGAGTTATTGTCTCGGCAATAATGCGCTTCGCAATTGCATCGGGCAGCACACCTTCCAGGCCATAGCCGACTTCAATGCGCAATGTACGATCATCCTTGGCAATGAGCAGCAATACACCATCATCAATTCCCTTGCGCCCAAGCTTCCACGCTTCAACAACCCGAATACCATATTGTTCGATAGTTTCCGGTTGGGTAGTCGGAATCAGCAGCACCGCAATTTGCGCGCCTTTTTTCGCTTCAAATTGGGCGAGGCGTGTTTCAAGCTGTTGCTTTTGGGCGGCATCGAGGGTACTGGTTAAATCGGTTACGCGCGCGCTTAGTGGCGGCACCGCGACTTCAGCGTGCGCTAAACCGCTTAACCATATCAGTGCAAGCAGCAGGGCGTGCGCCCAAACACGCATCATGTCACTTGGCAGGTACTAGCTTGCCAGGCGCGCTGAAATCAACTGTCGGCGCCTTGGAAATTTCTTTCTCGTTTTCGACTGTGAACGACGGCTTCACATTGAATCCGAACATCATAGCGGTTAAGTTGCTGGGGAAAGAGCGCACAACGATGTTGTAATCCTGCACCGTCTTGATGTAGCGGTTACGCGCCACAGCAATACGATTTTCCGTGCCCTCAAGCTGCGCTTGCAAATCACGAAAGTTGGCATCCGATTTCAACTGCGGATAATTCTCGCTTACTACCAGCAAGCGGCTTAATGCCGAAGTCAGTTCACCCTGGACAGCTTGAAATTTGGCGAAAGCTTGTTCGTCATTGATGAGTTCCGGTGTAGCCTGGATGCTGCCGACCTTGGCCCGCGCATTGGTTACACCCAGTAACACTGCCTGCTCCTGTGCGGCATAACCTTTGACAGTATTGACCAGGTTGGGCACCAAGTCGGCGCGACGCTGATATTGGTTTAACACTTCAGCCCAGCTTGCCTTGATTTGCTCGTCGGTGGATTGCAGTGTGTTGTAGCCACAGCCGCTTAAAGCCAGTGTGGAAAGAACAGTCAAGAATAATAGCCCAATACGCATAATGCTCTCCTCATCAAAAGATTACGGAAATAAACTGTTCAAATTGTCCATCCCAAGCGGCACATCTTACGCTAGCGATTACTACATTGCTAATACACATCAATTATGTTTATATTCAAAACGTTCACCTTGCCGCCCATGAGCTGTAATCAAGCACAGCTTCCAAAAGCAAGGAATGAATACATCAACAAAACGAGGTGGATATGAATCAATCAGGATTTGTTATTTCTATTGCCGTACTGATGTTATCGGCGTGCGGAAACAAGAGCGAAAAGGAGGCCGCTGTAGCCCCGGTATCACCACCTTTAACTGAGCACAACACTACCGTTAGCACCGATCCGTTAATATCCTCCCCCACGAAAGACAAGATGCCGGAATTGACATTGCCAGCGTCGACGGTCATTACTCCAACTGCTCCTAAAAGAACAGGCAAACCACCGAAGACGAATGACGGCACAAAGGAAACGCTATCGGGAAAAGCAGCGCTAGAATCTGCTGCCTCCAAACCCTCCTCTCCGGAGAAGACCGAAATACCAATTACGGGGAACAAAGGCGTGGAGGGCGGGGCGCTGAGTCATGAGGAGGGACTGGCTTTAGCTAACAAAAGCGGCTGTCTAGTCTGTCACAAAATCGAAACCAAATTAGTTGGCCCAGCATAACGCGACGTAAGCAAACGCTACAAGGGAGATCCTGACGCCAAGGCGCGTCTGATTGCAAAGGTAAAAGCGGGCGGCAAGGGCAATTGGACGGATGTAACTGGCGGAATCGCCATGCCCCCGTATTCTCCCAGGGTATCGGATGAAAATATCGAGAAGTTGGTGACATTTGTGCTGTCCCAATGAACACTTGTGTGAAAGCAGCCCTCGGTGCGGCTGTATTCAATCATCAAATACTGCTCGGCCATGTCTGAGATATGATTAATTCGAATAAATTATTTGGGGTAACAAATAATCACTTTCTTTGCCGTTCTAGTGCCCAAGCTACATGCTCGCGCACTAATGGAGATGCGTCTTGGGCACGGGCTTGCAGCGCGGCCAGCACTTCAATACTGTTAGGCGCATTACCCAGTGCCACAGCGATATTACGCAGCCATTGCTCATGGCCAATGCGGTAAACAGCACTGCCAGAAAATTTCTGATTGAACGTGTCCTCGTCCCATCCAAATAATTCGGTTAACGCGACATTATCCAGTCCGTGCCTTGCAGCGAAATCCGGTTCGAGGCTTTTGTGCGCAAAACGATTCCATGGACACACCATTTGACAATCGTCGCAGCCGTAGATGCGATTTCCGATAAGCGGGCGTAACTCTATAGGGATGCTACTTTTAAGTTCGATAGTCAGGTAGGAAATGCAGCGTCGTGCATCCAGCTTGTATGGCGCGATAATAGCCTGAGTCGGACACACTTGAATACACGCCATGCAGGTGCCGCAATGCTCCGATTCCGGCTCATCAACGGGAAGCGGCAGATCGGTGTAGAGCTCGCCCAGAAAAAACCACGAACCATGGTCGCGTGACAGCAGCAACGTGTGTTTACCGCGCCAGCCTAACCGGGCTTTATATGCTAACTCTACTTCCATTACTGGCGCACTGTCGGTGAATACGCGATAGCTGCACCCTCCTACCTCAGTGCGAATTTTTTCAGCCAGTTTTTTCAAACGGTTGCGCAAAACTTTGTGGTAGTCGCGCCCCAAGGCATAGCGTGAAATGAAAGCACGGCTGCCATCCTCTATCACTTCCCAACCGTCTTTCACAGTAGGTGGATAGTAGTCCATACGTACAGAGATGACGCGCAGTGTGCCGGGAATTAATTCCGCCGGACGGGTGCGTTTAGCGCCGTGTTTTGCCATATAATCCATCTCGCCATGGAAGCCTTGCGCGAGCCATTCCAACAACCGCTCCTCGGCATCATGAAGGTTGATATCAGCGATACCTACTGCCTGAAATCCAAACTCCTTACCCCATTCTTTTATTTTGGTGGCCAGTGCGATGTAATCCACAATTTGAGGTGTCTCGATTTGCATAATCAGAATAATAGCCGAATAAGTCTAACGCTGGCCGATGAAGTCGCTACCGTTGCTTTTGCGGCACGACTAGCCCCAGAAATAAAGCCTGGCATGGTGATTTATCTGCATGGCGACTTGGGCGCCGGTAAAACCACTTTGGTACGCGCACTCCTGAATGCGATGGGCTATATTGGGCGGGTAAAAAGCCCGACCTATACTTTGCTTGAGCTGTATCAAGCCGGTGGGTTACACTTGCGTCACTTTGATCTCTACCGCTTCCACGACGCAGATGAATGGGATGCCGCCGGCTTCCGCGATGAGTTTGACGGACGGAACGTATGCTTGGTGGAGTGGCCAGAAAAAGCGCAACATCTTGTGCCACAAGCAGATATTGAAATCACACTCGAAATATTATCTGGTGAAACAATATGCAATGGTCGCAATATTGAAGTCCGTGCAATTTCACAGGTTGGCAGGGAATGTTTAAAAGTACTGCAAAGTTAGTCGTAATTGGCTTTTTGCTGTGGCTCCCCCACGCGCAGGCAGCTATTGCCATCAGCTCTGCCCGCGTTTGGCCGGCACTTGAATACACTCGCCTAACGTTGGAATCAGCCAAACCAATCCGCTATGAATTATTTTCCATTAGAAATCCCGATCGACTGGTGATTGATCTGAAAGATGTCGAAATAAACGGCCCTCTAAATGAGCTCGTTGGTAAAATTCGCAGCGACGACCCTTACATAAAAAGTGTACGCGTGGCCCGTTTCAAACCCGGCATAGTGCGCTTGGTGTTTGACCTTAAGTCCAAAGTCAAGCCGCAATTATTCAACCTTATGCCGGTAGCAAAATACAACCACCGCCTGATTCTTGATATCTACCCCGCCATTCCCTTTGATCCGATGATGGCACTCTTGCAGAAAGAACCAGCAACTCGCACGCTGGAATCCGCCCCGACCACCGCAAGTCGGTTACCTCAAGAGACTGAATCAACCAAAAATAAAACGGCAAGTACGCAGACCATTCCACAGCCGACAATCAACACAAACAAATCTACGTCGCACCCTCGGCCTGAGATGAGCGCACGTATGCTCATCATTGCCATCGATGCAGGGCATGGTGGCGAAGACTCGGGCGCGAAGGGATACAATGACACCTACGAAAAAAACGTCACGCTGGCGATCGCACGCAAACTGAAGGAACTGATGGATGAAACTGCGGGCATGCATGGCGTATTAATTCGCGATGGCGATTATTTCATTTCACTGAATGGACGTGTGCAGAAAGCGCGCCAAGTGCAAGCCGACTTGCTCATCTCTATCCATGCCGACGCTTTCATTAAACCACATGCACGCGGCTCCTCAGTGTTCGCCCTGTCCAAACTCGGTGCCACTAGCGCCAGCGCGCGCTGGCTGGCGAAAAAAGAAAACGAGGCTGATTTAATTGGCGGCGTGAATATCGCAAAAGCAAAAAATGTGCCCTATCTTGCACCCACATTGCTTGATATGTCGCAAGATAGGGCCATCTACGACAGCATGAAGCTGGCCAAGCACGTGCTGGGAGAGGTGGGCAACATCAACACATTACATGGCAACTCTGTTCAGCAAGCTGGTTTCGCCGTGCTGAAATCACCGGACATCCCATCAATATTGATTGAAACCGCTTTCATCAGCAATCCCAGCGAAGAGCTTCGCCTGAATGACAAGGACTACCAGGAAAAAATGGCACGCGCCATTCTGAGTGGTATCAAAGGCTATTTTGCGACAAAACCCGCACTTTCAAAACCCCAATTGGTGCAGAACAAATCAACTTCCACTTAACCCAGGCTTTCCATAAGTTCGAGTACCAAGTAACACAGCATTTGCATGTTGGACGAAAATCGCCAGCTCATACCCTTTCTATTTATGTGAACAATGACAATTATCAATTGAGCACAATGTGACCATTTACGATATATTTAACGGCGATGCGGACGGTATTTGTGCCTTGCATCAACTGCGTCTCGCTCAGCCGGCTAACAGCGTTCTCGTCACGGGTGTAAAACGGGACATTTCCTTGCTGGCACAAGTACAGGCTGAAGTCGGTGACCAAATTACCGTTTTGGACATTGCCATGAACAAAAACCGAGAGGCTCTACTGTCAGCATTGGATCGCGGAGCGCAAGTGCAATATTTTGATCATCACATCCCTGGCGACATTCCCGCTCATCCTCAATTAACCACTTTTATCGACACCAGCCCCGACATCTGTACTAGTTTGCTGATTAACAATTACCTTGATGGACAATTTTTAATCTGGGCAGTAGTCGGCGCATTTGGGGACAATATGCATGAAAGTGCTATTAACGCATCAAAAACTCTGCAACTTACCTCTACCCAGCTAGATACACTGCGAGAATTAGGGGAATGCATCAACTACAATGCTTATGGGGAATCATTACAAGATTTATATTTTCATCCAGCCGAACTTTATCAAGCCATGCACCATTATCGTGACCCATTTACCTTTATCCATGAAGAACCAGTCTTTGAAACTTTGAAAAATGGCTATCTTGAAGATATGGCACTAGCCAAAAAAATCAAACCAGAAGTGGAAAGTACCGCCGGGGCGATTTACTTTCTTCCTGATGCACCATGGAGTCGTCGCATCTCCGGCGTATTCGGGAATCTCCTTGCCACAGCATTCCCTTTAAAAGCCCATGCTATATTGACCAAACGCGCTGACGGAGGATTCGTGGTTAGCGTGCGAGCGCCATTGGCTTCAAAAACCGGTGCCGATAAAGTATGCGAGCAATTTGAAACAGGCGGAGGAAGAAAAGGTGCAGCCGGCATTAATTGCATGCCAGAAAATCAATTCGATCGGTTCAATCAAATATTCAACACTACATTTAGTCACAATGCCGAACATAATAGATAAATTAATCACGCCATATGGTGGTGACTTGGTCAATCTGAATATCGACCGAACACGTGCGGAAACCCTATGCCGCGAAGCCATACACTTTCCATCACTGGATCTTGACAAGCGGCAATTATCAGACTTGGAGTTGCTGCTTAACGGTGGATACTCTCCATTACGCAGCTTCATGAACCAGGCCGACTACAACAGCGTGCTGAATGACATGAGCCTCGCCGATGGCACGTTTTGGCCCATGCCCATTACGCTGGATATCCCGGATTCAGTTGCCCAACAACTTGTGCCCGGCAGTCGTCTTGCATTGCGCGATCCGGAAGGCTTCATGCTGGCCGTAATCACAGTGGCAGAGCTTTGGCAGCCTGACAGAACAAGGGAAGCACAAGCTCTGTTTAATTCCGTTGACCCCGCTCACCCCGGTGTCGCCCACCTGTTAAAGCAAAAAGGCCAGCATGCTGTTTCTGGATGTCTGGAGGGGTTATCCTTACCCTTACACCATGACTACCCGACGCTCCACCTTACCCCGCAAGAATTACGCAAATCTTTCGCGCAACGCGGCTGGAATCGCATCATTGCTTTTCAAACACACCAACCATTGCACCGTGTTCAATATGAATTCATGTTGAGTTCTGCCATGGCCCATGAAGCCAATTTGCTAATCCACCCGATTATCGGCAACGCAGAACCTGATCATCACGATTACTTCACCTCGATACGCTGCTATCAAGCCATCATGCCGCGTTTTTCTTCCGCGACCACGGCATTATCTTTACTTCCCCTGTACCCTCGCGGATCCGGCTTACGTGAAGTTTTTTGGAAAGCCATTGTGCAACGCAATTATGGCTGCTCTCATTTAATTGTTGGCGGCGAGCACATGGAAAATGAGGGTACCCGACGCGGCATGGATCTGTTCCAGGAATACTCTTTGCCCGCCAATGCAGCGAAACGCAACGCTGTAGGCATAGAACTGATCCCTTTCCCACGTATGGTTTATGTAGAAGAACGCGCACAATACCTCCCTCTGGAAGAAGTGCCTGAAGGTGCACTTAGCGTTAGTCTGACCAACACGGAATTGAAACATCGCCTGGTGGAAGGGCTTAAAGTTCCTGAGTGGTTTTCTTTCCCGGAAGTATTGAATGAATTACATATAGCCTATCCAACCCTTGATAAACAGGGGCTTACAATATTTTTTACAGGTTTGTCTGGCGCCGGAAAATCAACTTTGGCCAAAGTGCTAATGACCAAGCTGCTGGAAATGGGCGGCAGGCAAGTTACTTTGCTGGATGGCGATATCATGCGCAAACATCTTTCCAGCGAGTTGGGCTTCTCGCGTGAGCATCGCGATATCAATGTACGGCGAATCGGTTTCGTAGCTTCCGAAATCACAAAGAACCTGGGCATTGCTATTTGCGCACCGATTGCACCTTACCATGCCACGCGCCGAGATGTACGAGTCATGATCGAACCATTGGGCGGATTTTTTGAAATACATGTGGCCACACCGCTACACGTATGTGAAGGCCGTGACCGCAAAGGACTTTACGCTAAAGCCCGTGCTGGCATAGTTAAAGAATTCACCGGCATCAGTGATCCCTATGAAACCCCGGAAAACCCAGAACTAGTGATTGATACTACAAATATAAGCGTGGAAGAAGCAGTGCAGCAAATTTTGCTCAAACTAGAACGCAAAGGATACGTGCATTAAGGCAATACTGAACAAGTCCGTTC
>CAIRGS010000067.1 GCA_903878125.1 uncultured Nitrosomonadales bacterium
TCCCAAACCATTTCATAACACCAACTTTGGGCGTGGGTTTTATGAAGTGCAGCAACGATATTTTTATATCGCGTCTCATAGCCCTCTGGTTGTCGATGAAATTGAATCAGCAAGCTATCACACAGAGCAACGTGATTGGTTTCAAGCATACGCTCCAGAACTTCATATTCCCCCCCCCTCGATATTCAATTTAAAGCACGCGACACGTGTGCCTACCTCGGCAAAAATACTTGCAACATCAATAACGTCGGCTTCAATATGCTGCGCATTATTATCGCCTCTATATTCAGAAGTGCCATTATCTAAGAGATTGAATGTTGTTTTTCGATTTGATCCACCAAGGGCTGCCTTGTGAATCTGAACTAAGTTATTATTTTTAAAATAGGTTTGGCAGTACTCAAAAAATGCCGGCACGGGTTCAAATACCTGACTTCTACAACCATAGCGTGAGATCATACCCGCAGACCACTCCCCTTCATAGCCACCTGCATCTATCACTAAACTCCCAGTGGTGACCGGCAAATCGTATAAAAGTAAGTTACCACCATCCTGCCAAAATTGACCGGTTGCACCCGGTTGACTCTTTCGCTGTCTATCGCGGCGATTTTCAATGGCATCAATTATTTTTTGACCTAGGCTCATTTTTCTAATTCCTCATGACGGTTGTAATTGGTGCCATATTGGCAATGCCACACCTGGCACCGCCGTGCTGATGGGCCGCACATCGAAAACTTCAATCTCACGAAAACTGGCCACATGCGCTACAAAGCCATCCACCCGCGAGCCAATATCCACATGCTTGACCGGCATGGCGGCATGAATGGCGCGTGCCACCAGCAAGTCTTGCCAAAAGTATTCGCTCTTGGTCGCGTCGCCTTCTTCAGAGCGGTCGTGCACACAGGGCATAAACTTCATGTTGCCCGCGTAGCCCTTACGGAAGGACGCCCAGTCACTCAGGTAAACAGGCAGACCGCGCAAAGAGCGCATGAAAAAGCGTGGGTCGAGACCGAATTGGCTGGAGAGCAGCCAGTGGAGTTTGATGAGTGATCGTTTGTGTGTCGGTAAAATCATCGTATGCTCAAGTTACGTATTTACCAATATGCGGGACTAATGATCAGGGGCGATTGTGTTATCTCATTATTCTCTTCATTATTTTTGTTAACGGACGAATTCCATTGAGATATTTAATTCGCCAATTTTGGAAGGTCATATGAATATATGGGGCTTATTTATCTGTTCTGGCCTTGCATGAACTTTATTCTTCATTAATAGATAAAAATATCTTGGATGAAACCGCGTAAGGTTTTTTATAATGACTTTAAGGAGTTGTAACTTTTTCATTTTCTAATTCCAGTTATCAGCTTATACGCAGGTTTCGTAGGGCTGATGACAAGTCATTTGCAAATTTAAACCCATCGTGATCGGCGTTACATGCATCCGTTGGCGCATAGTGCTCAAAGTGCTCAAAGTGTCGAGGATGTCTGAGTTATTAAGCATGAGCACATTCATTATTCTGTTACGGCACTGATTTGGCTTGATTCACGATGTCTTGATAGCTGCCGACACGCTTGATGCCGCCCTCATCCAGCTCCACGATCTGCGTGCAGATTTTGAGGGTAGTGAGACGGTGGGCTATGATGAGCAGGGTGAGGTCTTTGCTGAGGCCTTCGATGGCTTGCATGACGGCTTGTTCGGTTTCATTGTCTAGTGCACTAGTGGCTTCGTCAAATATGATGACATCGGCTTTCTTGTAGAGGGCGCGGGCTATGCCGATACGCTGGCGTTGACCGCCAGAGAGACGGATGCCGCGCTCACCGACAAAGGTTTGATATTGCTTGGGCCAGCTTTCAATGCTGTCAGCAATTTGCGCTTGTTGTGCGGCTTGTCCGACGCGCTGGGGGTCGATCTGGTTTTTGGGTACACCAAAGGCAATGTTTTCTTCAATGCTGCTGTCGGCCAGAAATATGGCTTGCGGCACATGGGCGATATGGGCTTGCCAGGCGCGGTTATTTGTGGGCGTCACAGGTTGGCCATCAATCTCCAAGGCGCCATCGGTTGGCTGTAGCAGGCCCATGACAATGTCGAGCAGGGTGCTTTTGCCACTTCCGGTGGTGCCGATAAAACCCACGCGGCTACCTTTGGCGATGGTGAGGTTGAGTTGCTTTAGAACATAGGGCGTTTCCGGGCTGTAGCGGAACGCAAGCTGCTTGAAGCTGATGTTGTGCTTGAAGGGCAACGGCTGCACGGCTGGCTGGTCGGCGTAGTCGGGTAAGGGTTGGTCGAGCAGTTCGAGGGTGTCTTGTAGCGAAGCTTGGCCGCCATTTATTTGGGACCAAGATCCATAAACTTGTTGCAATGCGGGCAGTAAACGCTGTGCGCCGAGCGCCAGTGCACCAAGAATGGGGATGGCGCTGACAAGACCATCAGGTTGCTGGGCAAGTGAATAAGCCAGTGCGGCGATGAGCAGCATGCCTAAAGCTTCCATGCCATAACGCGGGCTGCTAAGAATAAAAGAACAATTGCCTTGGGCGCGGCGCAAAGGGAGATCGGCGTTGCGGTAAGTCTGGCAGTAAGTGGCTTGACTGCCGTCTATCAGCACGTCGCGTATGCCGCCCAACCCCTCTTGAAGAGATTTGATGACCTGAGTGGACTCGCGAGCACAGCATTGACTGTTGATCAACAGTTGCTTGCGGGTCAGCCGGATGATGCCAGCGTAGATCAGACCAAATCCGCCAAAGGCCGACAGGGCGATGACAGGCTCTACCGCCAACAGGGCGATAAGGATGGCAATGAGCATGACGCTGGAACTGATGAGCGCTAAAGCAGGCATGATGATGCTGTAAATGACACCGTTGGCTTTGCCCGAGATGCCGTTGATGACCTCGCTGGTGTTACGGGCGAAATGCACTGCATAAGGCTGATACAGCGTGCGACGGTAGATGCTGATGCTGAGGTCGGCCCCAGTGGCAAAAGACAGCCGGGTACTGGCCCAAAGTAGCAATAAACGCATGGCGCCTGCGATAAGTGCCGCCGCCCCAAAGGCGATGGTAAGCGGCAACAGGAGCTGCGCTGGCATTGTTAGCCCCAGTGCCTGGATGATAGGCTGTGCTGCGGCGTGCTCAAAGACCCGCTCTGGCGCGGTTAAAACTGCTAGAAACGGCAACACCGCGCCGATACTAAGAATCTCCGCGAACGAGGCGAGCACCAACAATATCAGCAGCAGCCCGAATTGCCCCCGACGACGTGGGCTAATATGGTGCCAGAGGCGTTTTAGTAGGGTTGTTATGGATTGGTTGGGTTGCATTAGATAAGCTTGAATTCATTGCGGTACCAAGCGACAAAGAACTTGATGCCTTTTTCCACTGTGGTGGCGGGCTGGTAGTGAAATTGCTCGACCAGGTCGGCCACATCGGCGTAGGTATCGGGCACATCACCGGCTTGCAGAGGCAGAAGCTGTTTTTCGGCTGTTTTACCCAGCGCTTTTTCCAGGGCGGCAATGTAGTCCATCAGCTCGACCGGTTGATTGTTGCCAATGTTGTACACGCGCCAAGGGGCTAGGCTGGTGCCGGGGTCGGGCTGCTTACCCTGCCATGCCGGGTTGCCGGCGGCGGGCTGATCAAGCACGCGGATGACCCCTTCAACAATGTCGTCGATGTAGGTAAAGTCACGGCGGTGTTTGCCGTGGTTAAAGACTTGGATCGGCTCGCCCGCCAATATGGCTTTGGTGAACTTGAACAGCGCCATGTCAGGCCGGCCCCAGGGGCCATAGACGGTAAAGAAACGCAGGCCGGTGGTGGGCAGGCCGTACAAGTGGCTATAGGTGTGGGCCATCAGCTCGTTGGCTTTTTTGCTGGCGGCATACAGGCTGAGCGGGTGGTCTACATTGTGGTGCACTGAGAACGGCATGTCGGTGTTGGCACCATACACGCTGGAACTGCTGGCATACACCAAGTGTTCGACACCGTTGTGGCGGCAGCCTTCCAGAATATGTGCAAAGCCAACGATGTTGCTATCAATGTAGGCCAGCGGGTTGTCAATGGAATAGCGCACACCGGCTTGAGCGGCGAGATTGACCACGCGCTTCGGCTGGTGCGTTTTAAAGGCGTCTTGAATGGCTTGGCGGTCGGCCAGGTCGATGCGCAGATGGGTGTAGTTGGGGTGCTTGGCGTGACGCGCCAGGCGGGCTTCTTTAAGTGCCGGGTCGTAATAGTTATTGTGGTTGTCTATGCCAATGACTGAGTCACCGCGCGCCAAAAGCCGTATCACAAGGGCAGACCCAATAAAACCAGCAGAACCAGTCACAAGAATTTTTTTGTTGATGGTTTCCATATTAATCCTGCCCAAACAAGTCGCGGCTATACACTTTGTCTGCCACGTCTTTGATGTTATCAGCGATGCGGTTGGCTACGATCACATCAGCCTCTGCCTGGAACTGTGCCAAGTCATTCACCACCCGACTGTTGAAAAACGTGGGTTCATGCAAAGCGGGCTCATAGACGATCACTTCCACGCCCTTCGCTTTAATGCGTTTCATGATGCCTTGAATGCTGCTGGCTCTGAAGTTATCTGAGCCTGCTTTCATGATCAGGCGGTGTATGCCAA
>CAIRGS010000068.1 GCA_903878125.1 uncultured Nitrosomonadales bacterium
ATTGGCGCGTAGCTCCATCAGGTCGGTGACATCGCGCACCAGCAAGCCCAAGTCGATGGGTGCGTTGATCAGTTGTATTTTACCGGCCTCGATCTTGGTGACTTCCAGTACGTCGTTGATCAGGGCGAGCAGGTGCTCACCACTGCGGTTGATGATGTCGAGGTTGTCGCGCTGATCAGAGCGCAGCTGGGAATCGCGGCGCATCAGGTTGGAGAAGCCGAGGATGGCATTCAGCGGGGTGCGCAGCTCGTGGCTCATGCTGGCGAGGAAGGTGCTCTTGGCGCGGTTGGCGGCTTCGGCAGCTTCGCGCGCGGTCACCAGTTCTTTATTGGCAATTACCAATTCTGATGCCCGCTTGCCCTCGGTGATATCAACTATGACCATGCGCATCGCTGATTTATTTGCATTATCCTTCAGACGCAAGCAATACAACTTGGCAAAGAAGCTTGATCCGTCGATGCGCTGGATCAATAATTCGGAATCCTTTTTATCGTCGTCTTTTAGAACAGCCAGAAAATGAAGATGCCAGCGGTAACGGTCTTCGGGGGCAACGAATAGAACGAAGCGGCGGTGCATTAGCTTGCTGCGTTCCATTCCGAGCAGCTTGGCACCGGTAAGATTGATTTCGTCGATCATGGCCTCGTGGTTGAGGGTGATATAGCCGACGGGAGAAAAATCATAGAAATCCACGTATAGGTCGCGGGATTCTTCCAGCTCAACCTGTGCCTGCCGCAGCTCCTCGTTCTGCATCTCCAGTTCAACCTGATGCACCTGGAGCTCGTGCAGAAGTTCCTCGGCAGGGCGCTGCGCCCCGCCCTTTTCAGGTGCGCGGGCAAGTTGCGCTTCAGCATTCGTGCGTAGCAGATCCGGCTCGATTGGCTTCTTGCTCATGTGTTTTCCTGACAACAGTCCGGTTACATCCGGTGTCACGTAGGGGCGAATAGAATTCGCCCGGTTGCGACAGGACGTCTTCCAGTAGTTCGCGCAATCCCGGAACGACCCCAAGCTGTAGATCGGGCGACCCACCCTGACGCTTATTCAAGTTCTCATTCTAGGCTATTATAAGACTAATTATCCGTGCGGTATCGAACGTATGTTCTTTAAGGTTCTGCTGAACCAGTCACTCCGTTCGGGCTAAGCCTGTCGAAGCCATTTGTAACCTATTGACTTGCAATTGCTGATTTCGACTAGCTCAACGCGAACGGACTTATTCAGCGTAGCCTTAACCCGGATAAATGTACTCATGCTTTATTAGCTATAAATACTGCTCTCTTCACCGTTCGTGGTTAACTGGTCGAACCACCAGCCGCTCACCCAGAGCCCTTCGACAATGCCTTCAGTCCTGAGCAAAGTCGAAGGGTCTGGGTGAATGGAATTTCTTTAAACAAACAGTATCGGGTTAAGTATAGAGTGTTATAAAATCCATTGATCTAAAAAACGCAAAACAAGTCATGCCAGGCAACTTTAACTCCTATGTTGTATCTGCCTTGTGGGCGTTACTGACCATCGTCCCCACCCCATCCCACGCGCAGCCATTTGAGCCCATTAATGGCCGGGTGGAATCTTTCACTCGGCCAGCACCCGCTGACGCAAGCGTTTCATCGTTAAAGCCCCGTCGCACCAGCATCTCTCCTTTACCGCATTCGATCTCGATTGGCGCCATCTCTACAGAGAAAAAATCTGCCGAAATTAATGTCAATTCGCACCCCGGTACGCCCCGCAAAATTGGCTTTGGCCGCGACGTTCCCGAACTGAAAAATACCACTGATATGGCAACCAGACTAAAGTGGCAGAACACGCCCCAGGGCGGAAAGATTGCGGCGATCAGTATTACTTCACCACAGGCTAAGGGAATCCGCTTGGGCATTCTGGTGCGCCGCTTGCCGGAGGAAGTCACCTTCCGTTTCTATCCACAGGGGGCAGGAGTCGCCTACGAAATTGCCGGCAAAGAGATATTGGAGACCATCCAGCGCAATTTGGATGCAGGCGATAGCAGCGACGCGGCCCGTACTTACTGGTCGCCTCATATCGAGGGCGAAGAAGTGACTTTGGAAATCGAATTACCTTCAGGTGTCAGCCCGGATAATCTTGAAATCGCAATTCCCGGCGTTTCTCATTTTTTTTTTGACGCTTTCCGGGCTGCGCCGCGAGTAAAGGTTTCCAGGATTGGACAGGCGGATAGCTGTGAAATCGATGTGTCGTGCTATAGCGAATGGAGTTCTGAAAGCAAATCCACTGCAAAAATAATCTTCGTCGATTCTGGCAGTAGTTATCTATGCTCTGGAACGCTGCTCAATGATGCCGCGTCAAGCGGTACACCTTATTTTCTAAGCGCCAATCACTGCATCAACAATCAAACAGTGGCATCGACACTGCAATCCTTCTGGTTTTATCGCTCTACGGCCTGCAACAGTGGAACGCTTAATCCAGCATTCCAAACACGTACCGGTGGCGCAACGTTGCTCTACAACAGCCAGTCCACCGACACCTCCTTCATGCAACTGGGCAGCCCCCCACCTGCCGGAGCGGTATATGCAGGATGGTCCCCGAGCGCGCCTGAACTGTTTGCTTACGTGGTGGCCATTCATCATCCACAAGGCGATTTGCAGAAAATAAGTTTCGGCAGATTTCAATCTTTTCAGGACTGCACTGCCACAAATCCAAGCACGGACAGTTTTGATTGCACGTTCGCCAATAAAACCACCGGGAAATTTCTTGATATTGCCTATACTTCCGGGATTACGGAAGGTGGCAGTAGTGGCAGCGGTTTATTCGAGGCAATCGGCAACGCTCATTATTTGATTGGTCAATTAAGGGGCGGGGACTCAAGCTGCTTTGGGATTGGGTCAGATGAATATGGCCGTTTTGATGTCGCATACAGCGCCGCACTTCACCAGTGGCTGAATGCCGGCCCGACGTTTTTACTGTCTGTCAGCAAGCTCAGCAATGGTAACGGTACTGTAATTTCGTCCCCGAGCGGAATCAATTGCGGCACGAGGTGCAGTGCGCCTTTTACCCAGGGAGCCAATGTAACGCTTACCGCCACGCCTGCTTCGGGTTCTATTTTTTTTGGTTGGAGCGGTGCATGCAGTGGCATCAACGCTACCTGTTCTGTTGCCCTGAATACACCCAAAAGTGTGAGCGCGACCTTCTCCACCATTTCCGCTGTTGGCATTGTCGTCGAATATTACAATCCCGATCTCGATCATTACTTCATTGCGGCCGATCCCGGCGAACAGGATTTTGTTGACAGCGGAGCAGTCGGACACTGGCAACGCACTGGCGTTACCTTCATGTCTGGCGGGATTGTGCCTGTTTGCCGTTTCTACGGAAGCATTTCTCCCGGGCCAAACTCCCACTTCTATACCGCTAACGCAGATGAATGCGCGCAGCTTAAGCAATTGCAGGCAACAACACCTGCAACACAAAAACGCTGGAATTTCGAGAGCCTGGACTTTCTGACGATGGTGCCCGTGAATGGCGCATGCCCGACTCATACCTCGCCAGTATATCGCGCCTATAATAACGGCTTCAGCAGAGGCCTGGACAGTAACCACCGGATCACCAGCAATCAGACAGCGATTCAGGAAGTTGTGGCGCGCGGTTGGATCAATGAAGGCGTGGTGATGTGCGCACTGCAGTAAACCCTATCCGGCTATCCTGGCATACCCATACGTCCATAAAAATATCTTGACTGAGCGGATCGATAACGTGTATTTTCAATTCGTATAAGTTGAAAAGGCGCTTGAAATTCCTATGTATTTTTGCAGGATCGGTGGCCATTCCAGCACACATATCAAGCCGATTCGCCCAAGATTAAAATCGACAGCCGAATCGGGTCAACCCATAATTTATTGCGAAGGAGATCAATCTTGCCTTTATCTATTGAACCCGAGAGCCGCGTCAGTGAAGAGCTGGCTGAGGCCATGGAAGCAATCGTTAATGATGCCGATATCGAGGAGCCTGTAACGCTGGCACTGGTGCGCGATAAACTGCGGGAGCAGCTTGCCGCGCAGGGTATTGAGGCGGAGCGGCACGACTTTGGCGATGAGGAATCGATCTATGCCGAGATTGAGGCGCTGATCGATGAGTTCGGCGAGGATGCCTTCGCAGCTGACTTCACCGCAGTCAAGGCGAGCCAGGAGATGTCCGAGGTGATCGAATCGATTCTGGATAACAGCGCAGCAGACATTGCTCCTACCCTGGAAACCGTTCGCGAGGCCATGGCCAATGGCTGGCTGGCCCACTTGGTTGGCAACGGCGTTATCGAAGCCGATGGCGAGGAGAGCCTGCTCACCGAAATCGATTTTCTCATTGAGCGCTATGGCCCCGACTATCTGGCCGAGGATGCACTTGGGTTCGAGTAATCGGGGAACTGGTAGATCGTTCCGTTAAATCAATTACAAATAAGCCATAACAATTACAAATAATCCATTCGGGCTGACCCTTCGACTTTGCTCAGGACTGAAGGCATTCTCGAAGGCTAGTATTACATCTAATCCGTTCGGCCTGAGCTTGTCGAAGGCTAGTATTGGCGTGGAGCCAACGGTTCGACAAGCTCACCTCGAACGGTAATGTGGTTTCCTTGGAACGCACCACGGTAATGTGGTTTTTCCGGAGCGCACCACGGCAATGATTTTGCTGGAACGCACCACTAGAGTCAGCCGCGAATTCAAGCTAGAAGTGCATCAGCCAGTGCTTACATTAATTATATTGAGCATCACTAGCGCATTTTCGCCACCGCATCCTCCACCCGCTCCACCGCAATAATTTCCATGCCTGGTATTTCATGCTTCGGCTTGTTAGCCTTGGGAATAATGGCTAGGGTAAAACCCAGTTTGGCAGCCTCTCGCAAGCGTTCCTGACCACGCTGTACCGGACGTATTTCGCCAGCCAAACCAACTTCCCCAAATACCACCAGTTTTTCCGGCAGCGGTTTATTCCGCAGCGAAGAGACGATGGCCAGCAATACGGGCAAGTCGGCGCCCGGCTCGGTAATTTTCACTCCGCCCACGGCGTTGATAAACACGTCTTGATCAAAGCAGGCAATGCCTGCATGGCGGTGCAGTACGGCCAGCAACATGGCCAATCGGTTTTGTTCCAGGCCCAATGAAAGGCGGCGCGGATTGGGCGAGTGCGCCTCATCCAGCAGAGCCTGGATTTCGACCAGTAACGGACGGGTGCCTTCCTGCGTCACCATCACGCATGAACCCGCCACTTGCGCACCATGCTGGGACAAAAACAAGGCGGAGGGGTTACTCACCTCACGCAAACCTTTTTCGGTCATGGCGAACACGCCGAGCTCGTTTACTGCACCGAAACGATTTTTGAACGCGCGTATCATGCGAAAGCTGGAGTGGGTATCGCCCTCGAAATACAGCACTGTATCGACGATATGTTCCAGCACACGCGGCCCGGCCAACGACCCATCCTTGGTGACGTGGCCGACCAGAATCATGGTCACTGCTGTGCTCTTCGCCATGCGCGTGAGTTGCGCTGCGGATTCACGCACCTGCGCTACCGAGCCGGGGGCCGACGTGAGGTGTTCAGAATACATGGTCTGGATGGAGTCAATCACCACCACATCGGGCTTTTCCTGCTTGATGACAGATTGTATTTTTTCCAGCTGAATTTCAGCCAGCAGGTACATGCCACGCGCATCCAGCGATAGTCGCTTGGCGCGTAAGGCAATTTGCTGCGCCGATTCCTCGCCGCTGACGTATAAAACTTTTTTATGTGACGCGAGATGGGCCAGTGCTTGCAATAGCAGGGTTGATTTACCTATTCCGGGATCACCGCCTATCAATACCACGCCACCACTCACCAACCCGCCACCCAAAACGCGGTCAAACTCAGCAATGCCGGTTGGCGTGCGCAACACTTCTTCCGCCCCAACTTCGGCCAGCGTCTGCATCTTGCTCGTTGTCGTCAGAGAGTTGTAGCGATTTTTACCGCCAGCTTCCAATTCCGCCACACTTTCCACCAGCGTGTTCCAAGCCGTGCAATGCGGGCACTGCCCCTGCCATTTGGAAACCTGTCCGCCACATTCAGTGCAGCTGTATATTATTTTTGTTTTCGCCATGATTACCTTTTATGTGAAGTAAAACAGGAAAAATTGGCGCTGCCAAAAATTAAAATTCTAAATAAGGCCAGGTTTAAATGATGTTGGATGCGAGAAAGTTTTTGCTTCGGATTAACTCATCGAACAAGTTCCTCAGTTCGCGTTGAGCTTGTCAAAACGCGCTCCTTGCAAATCGATAATTTGTCGATGGCTTCGACAGGCTCAGCCCGAGCGGAGGAACTTGTTCAGCAGTGCCCTAAAGCCTATCAGTGAGATTCTTTCCAATCTTTTGCCAGTTCCTTCGCTTCGGTAATTTGGGCGGCCGTCATAATCGATTCCGCAATCTCCAGTCCATTTTTTGCACTTTCATCACCCGCCTCACTGGCCAGACTGAACCATTTATGTGCTTCGATGTAGTTCTGTGCAACGCCATGACCCTGCGCATACATAAGCCCCAAATTGTTTTGTGCAACCGCGTGCCCCTTGTCTGCGGCCTTGGTCCACCAAGTCACAGCCTGCTTTTGATCCTGCTCTACACCTTCACCCGTGTCGTACAAGCCGCCCAGATTCAATTGGGCATCCATACTTCCCTGCCCTGCAGCCATGCTATATAAAAATACGGCTTGCTCATAATCCTGTTCAACGCCAATTCCTTTTTCATACATAAAGGCCAGGTTGTATTGCGCCACTTCATCGCCCTGCTCTGCAGATTTGCGAAACCAGAATACCGCCTGCTGGTCGTCCTGTTTAACGCCTTGACCTTTTGCGTACATGAACCCCAGATTATATTGCGCCTCCGAATTTCCCTGCTCTGCGGCTTTGGTCAGCCAGAACACAGCCTGTTGGTAATCCTGTGCAACACCTTCGCCTTTGGCATACATGAGCCCAAGATTATTTTGGGCCAATGGCTCTCCCTGCTCTGCTGACTTGCGAAACCAAGGCTCTGCCTTCTGAAAATCCTGTGTAACGCCCAGGCCTTTTGCGTATATGAGCCCCATATAGTTTTGCGCCAGTGCATGTCCCTGCTCTGCAGCTTTTTTGAATGACTTTAGGGCCTTAGCATAATCTTTGCTGGATATAAGCTTTTCACCATCCTCAAAATCTTTAGTAACCGCCGCAGCGGGTGTTGATGCCTTCATAATTTCTCTCCGTTATTTTAATCGTGGCTAGCGGCAAATCTAATTAACGCTGCGGGAATAAGTTTAAAAGTCAGAATCATTGATTTCACAATGGGTGGCGCCTTCGAATGATGTCATTAATTACGCGCCGATGTCGAGAATATATTTTGTTTACTTTCTTCAAGCGCATCAGCTCTCGCTTTGCGTTTCTGTTTGCTTTTTTTGCGACACGCCGATATGTGAGCCACCGCGTTTACGTGCCAGTTCATTCTGTTTGTGCCGCTCAATGGCACGGTCACGTGTTTTTTGCGGCAGGGTATCAAAGCAATGCACGCAAGATATGCCAGCTTGATAGCTGGGTAACGCCTTTTCATCCTGTGAAACGGGATGACGGCAGGCGAAGCATTGATCATGGGTCCCTACTTTCATATCCTGTCCTACAGAAATTCGCTGGTCGAATACGAAGCACTCGCCCTCCCACATGCTCTTTTCAGCAGGAATATTTTCCAGATACTTGAGGATGCCGCCCTGTAGGTGGTAAACCTCCTCGAAACCTTGCCCGAGCATGAAAGAACTCGCTTTTTCACACCGAATTCCGCCGGTACAAAACATCGCAATTTTTTTATGCTTGGCGGGATCAAGATTTTTGCTGATGTATTCTGGAAACTGGCGGAATGTCGTGGTGTGGGGGTCAATCGCGCCACGAAAAGTTCCTATATCGTATTCGTAGCCATTTCGTGTATCAATCAGCACTACATCCGGATCGGAAATCAAAGCATTCCAGTCTTTCGCGTCCACGTAGGTTCCGACCTTTTCGTTCGGATCCACGCCCGGCACTCCTAGCGTGACGATCTCCTTTTTAAGGCGGACCTTCATTCTGTCAAAAGGCATTGCATCAGAATAGGACTCTTTGTGTTCGATATCCGCTAATCGCGCATCAGCCCGCAAGAAAACCATCAATGCATCCACCCCTGCTCGTGGACCGGCGACCGTTCCGTTAATACCTTCCGCAGCCAGTAAAATTGTTCCATTGATCCCTTGCTCCACGCAAAAATCGAATAAACCGCTGTGCATCTCGCGGTAGCCGGGGAGTTTGGCAAATTTATATAGTGCAGCTATAACAATTTTGGACATGAATTATTTATCTCTATTAAAACTTATGAGATGACTGCATTAAATATTCGTCTAATCAGCTCGAAGTTGGGAGCACGTATGGCACAGCGTCCGATTATATGCTGGCATTGATTCCAATGATCGCTGTGTGCCTAAAGCCGGATTTTAAACCGGTTCAGAGCTGCTTTCCAGTCTTGATGCAAATCAATAACATCTGGCTACTGTAATTTTTCTGAACTAATGGTGTGTTCCAGTGGTGCGTTCCAGCATAACCATTACCGTTCGCGGTGAGCTTGTCGAACCGCTAGCCCCACACCAATATCGACCTTCGACAATGCCTTCAGTCCTGAGCAAAGTCGAAGGGGCAGCCCGAACGGATTATTGGTAATTGTTTTAACGGAACGATCTAAACGATCTACTAGTCACCCCGCTCAGGAGCCGGATGTTTGTTCAATTTGCGTTGTAACGTTCGCCGATGCATATTAAGCGTGCGTGCGGCAGCGGAAATATTACCGCCACAGTCAGCAAGCACCTTTTGCAGATGCTCCCACTCCAGGCGATCCACTGACATTGGTTTCGTCATAATCGCAGCTTCAGCGACGCCTGGCCGATGGTCAAAGGCCGCGACAATTTCATCCGCATCCGCAGGCTTGGCCAGATAGTATGTCGCACCCAGCTTCACTGCCTCCACGGCAGTTGTAATGCTCGAATAGCCGGTGAGCACCACGATGAGCGCGTCAGGCTTGCGCTCTTTAAGATATGCCACCAGTGTCAAACCTGACGGGCCGGGCATCTTTAGATCAATCACCGCGTGAGTGGGCAGATTTTGCGCAATCACTTGAATGGCATCATTCACATTGTTTGCCACACTTACCGCGAATCCGCGCCGGGAAAGAGCCTGCGCCAACACCGTGCAATAGGTGACGTCATCGTCCACCAGCAGCAACTTGCGAGAAAGCGAGTTTTCCAGTCCTGGCAAGGTCATATTGAATTCGTCACACGTAAACGAGCCAGGGGCAATGTCACACGGGTGCACACACCTCCGCCATCCCGATTCGACAATGAGAGTGTGCCGCCAAACCGGCGCAGTGCGGCATTAACCAGAAATAATCCAAGTCCCTGTCCGCTTTCTTTGGTGGTAAAAAATAATTTTCCGGCATGAGTTTCCGCAGAGGACGTCAAGCCTGACCCACGGTCGGACACTTCGATCTTTAATTGCTCTGCATCACAACTGACCTCCACCTCAACACTGTCCTCTGAAGCATCGGCAGCATTGTTTAGAATATTGGTGATAACTTGCCCCAACACTTGTTCCGCTACAATCTGCGGCGCGGGTAATGGACCGATCCAGCGATAACTTACCTGCGCCGAGGGCCGCATGCTGCGCCATTGCGCCAACAAATCTTCAAAATAACTATCAAGCGCGATGCTGTAACCGCTTTCCGCACGCGCTTGTTCTGTGGACGAAAGCATGTTGGAAAGCGTGTTTTTACACCGCGTAACTTGATCACGCAACAAGTGCAACTCTTGCACCAATTCTGGTTGCATCGCATATTGGTGTTCGAGTTCTTTAAGCACTACCGCCATCGTGCCCAGCGGCGTGCCTAATTCATGCGCTGCACCCACTGCCAGTGCGCCAAGTGCAACCAGATGTTCATCACGCAGTGCGTTTTCACGCACTTCCGCCAGCATGCGTTCGCGTTCGCGCAAGGTGTTGCCCATCTTCACCACATAGTAGCCGACCAACCCCACGCCCAGCACAAACCCGAACCACATGAACCAGGCACTTGAGTCAAGGCGAGCAACGTGGTCAATATGAAAATGCGGCAGCGGGATGTAAACGAACATCAAGAACGTATAACAAGCCACGATTAACCCAGCCAACAACCAGGCATAGACAGCCAACAACGTGGCGGCGGCTATCGCGAGCGGCAACAATAGCAGCAACACAAACGGATTGGTGGTGCCCCCAGCCAGATAGAGCAACGTGCTCAGCAACAGAACATCCAACACCAACTGTCCGAACACCTCAATTTCCTGCACTGGCCATGGTAGTTTGAACCGTAACCAGGTGAGTATATTGAGAGCCAGCAGCACGGTGCCGATCACTGCGAATGGCAACGGCATCCCCATACCTTTGGCAACCACCAGCACTGCCAGCGTCAGACCGACCACGGCGATATTTTTAAGCACCAGAACGCGTCGCAGATTAACTGGCGACGACGTTGAAAAAGAAACAAATGGTTTCATTTAAATGACAATGCTATTTTGATAACCTCGGCATGTGCCGGTATGAAATGTGATGAATCCGCAGGTTGAATTTACACCCCGAATTTGGTTGCGCCCTATAGCTCTGCTATTCCTCCGCCGCTGGTAAACGTATGGTGAATTGACCTGTTTTTTCATCACGCACCATCATGAGCAGATTGAGCTTCTGCGCGTCCTCCACCAATTCTTTGAAGGAACGGTAGCCGTAAGCCGATTCAGCAAAGCCCGGCTTACGCCGCTGCATGGTTGGCTTGACCATGGAATACCATACTTTCTCCTCCCCCCGTTCGGCAATCAATGCTTCAATGGTTTCGACAATAAAGTCGAGTGCTTCCTGCCGCTTGTCATCTTCAGTCTTCAATATTGATTTTTTCGTCGTTCCACTGACAGGCGCTTTTGCCGGAGATTTTTTCGCAGCGCGTTTTTTCTGTGCTTCCTGCTCACGAACCAGATCATCATAAAAAATGAATTCATCGCAATTGGCGCTGAGCAGATCAGAAGTCGAATCCTTGACCCCAATCCCGATCACATATTTATTGTTCTCTCGCAGCTTTGAAACCAATGGAGAAAAGTCCGAGTCACCGCTGATAATAACAAAAGTATCAACATGGGATTTGGTATAGCAAAGATCCAGCGCATCGACGACCATACGGATATCGGCAGAATTTTTACCTGATTGGCGCACATGTGGAATCTCGATCAATTCAAAAGCCGCTTCATGCATCGTCGCCTTGAATTCCTTGTAACGATCCCAGTCACAATAAGCTTTTTTGACAACGATACTACCCTTGAGAAGTAAGCGTTCAAGCACCTTCTTGATGTCGAACTGTGCATATTTGGCGTCGCGCACCCCTAACGCAATGTTCTCGAAATCGCAAAACATAGCCATGTTGGTAATTTCAGGTTGACCAGCCATCCGTTACTCCTAAATTAAATTAGTTAATGCTGCAGCACCCGTTCCCCGAATTATGACCAACTAGCCTCGCGTATTTGACTGCGTCTCAAACTGCATCAGATCCACTAGCGGCTGCGCTTGCCAACCTGGCATCCGGTGTTCCGCCACTATGTTGGTGAATATGCCGCCACGAACGTAAAATTTGGCGGTAAGGCGCATGAAACGCGGCTGGGTGGCGGCGACCAAATCATCCAGAATGCGATTGGTAACGTCTTCATGGAAGTGCCCTTCATTGCGGAATGACCAAGTATAGAGCTTGAGACTTTTCAGTTCGACGCAGGTCGTATCCGCGATGTAATCGAGGATCAACGTGGCAAAATCGGGCTGACCGGTCTTGGGACAAAGACAGGTAAACTCGGGGATTTCCATGTGGATGTGGTAATCGCGCACGGAATTGGGATTGGGGAAAGTTTCCAGAAGTTTGCTGGCCACGGTTTTGCTGGGCAGAGTGCTCATTTTGATATGCCTTGTGGGTCAGTTAGAATACAGCGCATTATAATGTCCAACTGATTGAAATTGCGTCTTTCTCACATCAAGATTGCTGGATTCAAATCCTTCGTTGACCCCACCCATATTGCCCTACCCGGACAAGTCGTCGGCATTGTCGGACCGAATGGCTGCGGAAAATCGAACATCATCGACGCGCTGCGCTGGGTGCTCGGCGAATCTCGCGCTTCGGCGCTACGCGGCGAATCCATGCAAGATGTTATTTTCAACGGCTCCGGCAAGCGCAAACCGGTCTCGCGCGCGAGCGTCGAGCTGATCTTCGATAACAGCTTGGGCAAAGCTGCCGGCCAATGGTCAAGCTATGCCGAAATTTCCATCAAACGCGTGCTGCTGCGCGACGGTGATTCCAGTTACCACATCAACAATCAGCATGTACGGCGCAAGGATATAACCGACATTTTCCTGGGCACCGGGCTAGGCGCACGAGCTTACGCCATTATCGAACAGGGCATGATTTCGCGAATCATTGAGGCTAAACCGGAAGAGCTGCGCATATTTCTGGAGGAGGCCGCAGGCGTATCCAAATACCGCGACCGTCGCCGCGAAACTGAACTTCGCATTGCCGATACGCACGACAACCTGCTACGCGTTGATGACATCCTGCTGGAGTTGACCAAGCAACTTACCCATCTGACTGAACAAGCAGCGGTAGCCACGCATTACCGCGAACTGGAATCGAAGCGCGACACCACGCAACAATTGCTGTGGCTGATGAATAAGCAGGAAGCCGAGACACGCCGGGGCCGTTTTGTCCAAGGCATGGAGAAAACAAAAAACGAGCTTGAAGCTGAGACTGCACGTCTGCGTGAAATGGAAAGCCAGCTGGAATTCACGCGCAGTGAACATTACGCGCAGGCTGATACGCTGCATGCCAAACAGGGCGAGCTGTATGCCGCCAATGCCGAGATTGCGCGGCTAGAGCAGCAGATTGCCCACCTCAACGATCAACGCGCGCGCTTGACCCAGCAGACGGCCAATAGCAAGCTGCAGGTCGAGCAGCAGCGCATTCAGTTGCAAGG
>CAIRGS010000069.1 GCA_903878125.1 uncultured Nitrosomonadales bacterium
CCGCGGGGGTGAGAAAGGTTCGCGCGCCGGACTGCTTGATATGGACGCCCAATAGAACCGAGCCTGAGAATTTACAGGGCCAAAAAGTGCTACGAGGGATGCGGTTGGACTTTGTAATGGTGCCCAGAAGAGCGCCCATTTCGACGTAACACCCCCTATCATCCAGTGTTATAAAACTTCTTAATAACAATAAGATATAAAATAACCTTGTCGCATTTAGCCTTATACCGTAGCATCCAATCATGGATTTAATGGTGGGTAAGATGGTGGGTAAGACAAGGTTTTGATATGCCAAAGAAAGCAAAAGTCCTAACAGCGGTCGAGGTAGCTAGGTTCCGACACGGGACTATAACCGGCACGCAACAGACAACTAAGCGAAGTATTGGGGAGCAATGCCCCGCCTATCATGCGGTAGGTGATCCCGCCGGTCTAATCCTTCAATGCCGCCCGCCTATCGAGGGAATAGCTATTGGTTCCCGTTCATGGTTGTTCAGAACCAAGGTAGGCGATAAACGCCGAGAGTTTGGGCTAGGTGGCTACCCTGACGTTTCACTGGGAGACGCAAGGGCAAAGGCCAAGCGCATTAAAGAGGCTATTGCCAGTGGTATCGATCCCGCCGCTGAAAAGAAAGAAAAAAGATCGGCTTTGATAAGGGAGCAAGCCAAGGCTGTTACTTTTGAGCGCCTAGCCGATGAGTATGTGATTAAAAAGGCCAAGGAATTTAAAACCACCAAGCAAGTGCAGAAACTCAAAAACCAGCTTATCAATTATGCCTACCCATACATCGGGAAAATGGTTGTTGCTGATATTGAGCGTATTCACATTGAAAACATGGTCAAGGCAATCTGGGAAATCAAAACCGAGACTGCCAATAGGTTGCGTCTTCATGTTGAAAAGATCCTAGATCTTGCCGAAGTTAAAAAACTACGTGTTGGCGAAAATCCCGCCCGATGGTCTGGTAACTTGGAATTGTCTTTTCCAGCGCGCGGGAAGGTTTCTCGCGTCACCCACTACGCAGCTCTGCCAGTTGTTAAATTGCCAGAGTTGATCAGAAAGCTAAAAGCCCAAGATTGGATGGGTGCCAGAGCATTAGAGTTTCTAATTCTTACCGCTGCCCGTTCTGGTGAAGTCAGGGGTGCAATGTGGAGTGAAGTAAACCTTGAGAAAAAGATATGGACTGTTCCCGCTGACCGTATGAAGGCAGGCAAGAGCCACAGAGTCCCGCTTACTGATGCCGCAATAGCCGTTCTGGAAAAGACACCCAGGCTAAGTAATTACCTGTTTACGGGTGCAAGGGGCGCAATGCTGACTGATGCCACGATTAGCAAAGTACCCAAGCGTATCGGCTACCAAGTAACTGCACACGGGTTCCGTAGTACCTTCAAGGACTGGTGTCGAATGCACACAGCATACCCGGATGAGGTTTCAGAATTGGCACTTGCCCATGTTGGCACCGACTCTACCCGCGCAGCTTATGCCCGTGATGAATTGTTAGATAAGCGCCGCCTGCTTATGAATGAGTGGGCACAATTTTGTAATCACGGATTGCCAGAGGCAAAGTCAGACAACGTAGTGGAAATTGGGGGGCGCAGAAATGTCAGCTTATGAATTCGAAAGTTGGGAGCAGTATATCTACCGTCGAGATCTACATGGTAAAGACGAACGCCCTGAATTGATTGACCATTTTGCAGAAAAGATAACAAAACCCGACTTGGGGGAATTCTGCAATCATCATTTGCACCAAGTCAGAAAAGCGATGAATCAAGTAGGGCTTTCGGGGTTTTATTTGGGGGGAATCCTACCGCCATATTTTCCCAGCAATGACGATAATTTAGACATCAATAAGTTGGATGAAGACACTGTAAAAGTTTTCTTGGGTGAAAGGTGGGCTGAAGTATTTTCTTTGACTGAAAGGGTGCAATGGTTGATCTACGCGAAGCAGCTGGAATCTCTGCCTGCGTACATGTACATGCTCGGGCAAGCGGTATCTTCACTAAATATGCCCCGTGATAGCTTGATGGCGTTCTACAAGGACATTGCAGGGGTAGAACAAGAGCGCAGCAAAGGTTTAAAGCGATTATGGAGTCAAAAGAGAGATGTAAAAAGCCATGCAAAGGAAATGGCTGATAAGCTCTGGTCTTCCGACGGATCGAAATCTATTCGCACTGGTGAGATGGCAGAAAAAGTTATGGAGATTTTAGAAAAACATCCTGATGTCGAAAAAAGTAAACTTCCGAAGATGCCAACTATAAAGCTGTGGATGAGAGAGGTGGCTAGAGAAAAATATCCGCATGCCGTGAAAGCAGGCGCGCCAACGAAAAAATGAGTTAATTAGATGTGCATTAATTATATTTAGTGTGCATACCATAATTTTCATCTACATGTATTAGTTGGGATTATGAGAC
>CAIRGS010000070.1 GCA_903878125.1 uncultured Nitrosomonadales bacterium
GAATAATCAACATAGACATGCCATTTATCGGGCACGACCCGCCATAAACGGTTATCGGGACCGAAGGCGGCGGTAACGTACAGGTTTCCGCCCTGAGGACGGCGTTTTGAATCGGTTGTGCCGGCCTTAGCATCATCATGGTGGGCATAACTGGCTGCGCTAAATGCCATTGTGCCGATCAGCAACAGGAAACTTAGCAGCCGACCACTGCTCAGTGAGACGCGCTCAAGAAACTCGTTTAAAGCTTTAGGGCAATGCTGAACAAGTCCCTCCGTTCGGGCTGAGCCTGTCGAAACGATTTGCAAGTTATTGATGTGCAAGGAGTGCGTTTCGACAAGCTCAACGCGAACGGACTTGTTCAACGTAGCCTTAGTATTATGTATGCAAACGGTTTTTCCGGTAATCGGATAATCAGTCAAAGTGGTCATTGATAATCAGTTCGGAATCTGAAGAGTCGCTGCTTAAGAGGCATTAAAATACAAATACAAAACGATAAGTAACCCGGTAATCGGGTGGTGTTTGATAGCCGTTTAAGTTTTTGACTATCGGTGTGCCTATCGACAATGCGGTATTCCAATTCTTGCCGCCAGAATATCTTATTCCTGGCGAGAGATAAATGATATTGCTACCCGAGTTTGGATCAGTCAGGCCAGCGGTTTTTTGACGATCCTGCCACTGACCATTTAGCTCCAAAATGCCCGTCCACGAGGAATTGTTGCTGCCGACGAATAGGTTATTTCTGGCCATGCCAACAAAAGCATAAGAAAGTGCAACATTATAGTCAAACGTATCGCCGAGATTGGTATGTTGCACCCCGTTAGTTGCTACCGTGTAGAGGATACTGCTATCCAACGAGACCTTTCCCATGGCGCGAGTAAAGGAAAAGCCGGCAGCAGGATTCCATGCGCCGCCGCTGGGCTGAGAGTGTGTTTCAAGACTTTCACTATCGCCGTGGTGGCCCACAGTTTGGACGTTGGTTGTACCTGGGGTAGTGAGGGCTACGACTAGTGATAAATGGTTTAGATTGTCTTCGGTATGAAAAAAACGATATTGACTGAACAGGGAGGCGCCGCCAAATCCACCTGGGTCTCCTTGACTAAGTACTTCATTGCCATGTTCACTCGGTGAGCGCAGGTCAAAGCGCTGCACGTAAGGAAGTCTGATACCCAACGTCCAGTTATCGCTCACACCATAGGCCGCAAATATGGACGGAATGAAAAGTGATTTTAGACTGTGAACATCACCATGGGCATCGTCGATAGCATTATTTTTCAGACCAAGTAGTCTGGAATTTGAAGGAGTGTCAAAACCAGTAAATTGGGCGATCAGACCGCTGGCCCACATGCCGGCAGGAAGTGTGATGCCGGTTTGAGTGATAATTGGCGATGCGGTACCAATGCCGAAACCCATGGAGCCATGATCGGCCCGAGCGGTATTGCTGTAAATGGCGAATGCCGATGCTAAATACATCACCAGCGGAATTTTTTTTGAAAGACTCATAACTTATCCTTGTGATTTATAGTGTCGGAATGCCAATCACTCATTGAACAGACATTCATGAATCCGTATTGCTTAGTAAGCCTATGCCTGCATTTGCACAGTAGGGCTAGAGAGTAACTCAGTTCATCAAGCGTGAAAATGCGGCAAATTGTCGCACCATGTGATTCAGTTGGCAGAAGGAACGGTTCGCGCAGTGACCGATTGGCTTCAGGCTTTACACAAAAAGCTGTAAGAAATGGCACCTGCTGTACGACAGTACGGGTGTGTAAATAATTATATAAATACAAAGGACAATATGATCTGGCTAATGTTAAACATCGAGCAAAATTTCCGTTGAGCGAGGCTGCGCAATGGTTTGTTTGATCATGGCCGGCGGCGGACACGCGCAACTCAGCGTGCTCAAAGCACTTGCCCAAAAGCGATTGGGCATTGATGCGGTGCTGATTACCCCCAGTCCTTATCAAATTTATTCTGGCATGTTGCCGGGATGGATGGCCGGACATTACAACCTGTCGGAATGTCGGATCGATCTGCGCCCGCTGGCAGAATCCGCCGGGGCACGCCTGATCTTTGCCCAAGTCGTTGGAATAGATGCCAAGCAGCGCCGAGTCTCGCTTTCAGATGGCAAGAACCTCGATTACGATGGCTTGTCGCTCGATGTGGGTAGTGAGACCGATTTATCATTATTGGAGGCGGCGGGAGAACGTCTGCTGCCGATCAAGCCGCTGGGGAATTTTGTACAACGCTGGCCCACCATACTCAACGCTGCATCGCAACAGGACCATTACCGGCTCGTGGTGGTCGGCGGCGGTGCGGCTGGCGTAGAGCTGGCTTTTGCCGCGCAACATGTTTTTGCCACTCAGCGATACAAGCAAGATTCAGTTGCGTTAGTCGCTTCGGAGAGCGGCATCTTGCCGGGTCATGCGAGCGGAGTAAAGCATCGCGCCCGAGCGCTGTTGGAGCAGCGCGGCATCACACTGGTTCAGGCGCAAGCAGTCGGTACCTCGGAAGGGGTCGCGCTTTCCAACGGGCAATCCCTGTCTGCAGATTGCATCATTGCGGCGACCGGTGCGCGTCCGCCCGCTTGGCTGCGCAACTCCGATCTTGCGCTGGATGAACAGGGCTACGTCCTCGTAGATGCGCAGCACCGAAGCGTCTCCCACCCCAACGTATTTGCTGCCGGCGATGTCTGTATGCGCGGTGACATTCAGCTTGCGCATTCGGGCGTACACGCGGTATTTGCCGGTCCGGTATTGGCACATAACCTGATCGCCGCCATCAACGGGCACGCACTTGAAAGCTACCGTCCGCGCAAAAAATCCTTGTATTTACTGGCGACCGGCCCGAAACACGCCATCGCATCCTGGGGCGCTTGCAGCGCGCAAGGCCATTGGGTGTGGGTCTGGAAGAACTGGATCGATCGCCGTTTCATGCGCAAGTATGCCGTATTGAATCGTGTTCACAAGGAGACAGCATGACTCACTTTTTAAATCACGACGACGCGGCATAGCATCATCAACGCACTAATGATTGCGTTGGTGATCGGCAAGCCTGCTGAATTTTGTGAGCAAAGAATTAGATGGAACTGAAGGAAAGTAGCTGCCACAACTTTAAAGATCAGATGAATACGCTCAGATTGATGACGCGTGCTTATGCAAAGAGAAAAAACGAGCACCATGAATGAATAATGGCAATTTTAAAATCGAAAGAAAAAATGGTTTCGTCACCTATTTTTTCTAGTTGTACCGATTGTGTTTAACCAGGATCAAACAAATGTGTACCAAAGGAAAGGTTATGCCTGCGATGGAAATCAAGACAGCCGCTGCGCTTGGCATCAAGCAGCTCTATCACTATCAAAGTTTCGAGCCGGAGCGGTTAAAATGTATCTTTACCGATGAGATGTTGTATTTTTCAATACCTAGGGACTTCAACGACCCATGGGACTGTCAACCATGCTTTAGCAAGTCCGGCCTCGACGACGCTGAGGAATACAAACGAGCCGTGTCATTTTTTGCTGAGTGTGACCGCACTCAGAACATATCACTATCTGAGGCAGAGCACGACCAACGAAAACAAAAAATGCTGGCCGATCGCAAGTTTCTGGAATCGATGATCGATCAGATGACCTCCGGTATGAAGGAGGCAATTCACTCGCAGTTTCGCGTCTATTGCCTGAGCACACATCCAGACTCGATTCTAATGTGGGCACACTACGCGGCTTCTTGCCGAGGACTGTGTCTCGAGTTCTCCGTTCAGGATGAATTATTTTGTTGTGCACTTCCAGTTGAGTACCTCGATAACTATCCGCTATTCAGCATTGCGGATACTGGTGAGCAGGAAAACATCCGGCCTCTGATCACCAAATCTAGGGTTTGGAACTATGAGGACGAGTATAGGATCATCGCTTCCGAGCATCCATTTAAGGTTCCCACCGGCCCATCAGCAAAGTTTGGCTTCGTAAAATTTCAAGGGCGAGCATTGAAATCGATAATCTTTGGCAGCCAGATGTCGGAGAGTGATCAAGATATGATTCGTGCAATGGTTAATGATTCTGGGTGGAATGTTGACTTGAAGGTTGCCACTCTCGTCCCCGATCGCTATGAGTTTAAGATCACCTAAGTATTAGCAATGAGGCACGGTCTAGTAATGTTTACATTGTAAAAAGTGGACGCTACCTCTTTCGTGAAGCACGGCCACGAATTTTTTTCGTATATCCAATCGTACTTAAAAGGGAAGCGTCCCCTTTTTTACTAGAGGCGGAGAGTAGGGGTAGTAATGGCATCCTTACGCTTAAACTGCACCAGACGGGGCCGCTCAGACGTATCGTGGGCCATTTTCTGCTTAATACTATCGGTTACGATAAATATATGCCAAAGACCATGCGCATGCCGTTAATATCCACGAGATGGTTTTAGTAGTGATCGAACTCTGAACTAGGGCTCCGCTGAACAAGCCTCGCATTTCCAATATTCCAATTACGAAATATGCGTGATTGTGCAAAAAGGCAAGTTCAACCCGCTTTGGTTTGCCCTTTCGGGCTGCTCCTTGGGCATTTCGCCCGCCATTTGCCCGCTATGGGCGCACCTGTGCCATCAATCGATTTCGAGAC